>CAZTOO010000023.1:7868-9891 GCA_964615215.1 uncultured Methanosarcinales archaeon | reverse complement strand
GGCATAGAGACGCTTGCGGACAACGGCTTCACCTCTTCCATCTCAGACACAGACCTCCCCAAGCAGTCCCTGCAGAAGATCCAGACCATCATCCATGACGCTGAAGAGAAGGTCAATGAGCTGATTGAATCTTTCAGGCAGGGCACTCTCGAGGCATTTCCCGGAAGAAGCATTGAGGAGACACTGGAGCTCCGTATCCTTGAGGTCCTGAACAAGGCAAGGAACGAGGCAGGGAAGATTGTCCAGGAGAATGCCAATCCCAATGCGCATACCCTTATCATGGCCACGTCAGGTGCGAAAGGCAATATCATCAACCTTGCGCAGATGGCTGCATGCGTGGGACAGCAGGCCCTGAGAGGGAGGAGGATCGACAGGGGCTATTCAGGCAGAACATTATCCTGTTTCAGGGAAGGAGACCTCTCGCCGCAGGCTCGCGGATTTATCTCAAAAGGATTCAAGCACGGTCTCAGGCCTCATGAGTTCTTCTTCATGGCCATGACAGGCAGAGACTCCCTGATGGACACAGCCCTCCGTACGCCTAAATCAGGCTACCTCTACAGGAGGCTGGTCAATGCGATGCAGGACCTGAGCGTGCGTTATGACACCACGGTAAGGGATGCGAACGACAAGATTGTGCAGTTCAAATACGGAGAGGACAGCATCGATGTCTCCAAGAGCGAGAATGGAGCGCTGAACATCAAGAAGATTATCGATACCGTCATCTAAGGTGGAGCATATGGCAAGCCTCAAAAAAGAATACGAAGCAAAGCTTCCAAAGAAGATCATCGAGGACATACAGGCGAATGTTCCTTCAAACATCACTGATGCGAAGCTGCGGCAGATTTACGAAGCGGTCTATGCCAACTACAGGCAGATGCAGGTGGAGGCAGGCGAGGCAGTGGGTGTGGTGTCTGCAGAATCCATAGGGGAGCCAGGCACCCAGATGACTCTCAACACGTTCCACTTCGCAGGAGTGTCGGAGATGAACGTTACCACAGGCCTACCGCGGATTATCGAGATTCTCGACGGAAAGAAGAGCATAGACACCCCTATGATGGAGATTTATCTGAAGAAGCAATATGCCACTATCGAAGACACCAAGAGGATAGCAAAGCTCATCAAGGAGACGCTCTTTGAGGAGATCGTCAAGGAATTCATCGTCAGCGTCGCTGATTCCACCCTTGAGATACATCTCAATGAGGCAAGGATGAATGAGCTCAACCTCAACAAGAAGCTGGTGGCGAAGATGCTGGAGAAATCAAAGCTCCCGATCAGCGTGAAGGCTGATACAGAAGCCATCGTCGTGACTCTCACTTCAAAGGAAGGCGGCATCAATGAAATCTACCGGCTGAAGGAGAAGTTAAAGAAATTGTTCCTCTCAGGCATCAAAGGCATCAAGCAGGTCCTGCCGGTCAAGAGGGAGGATGAGTTCCTCATCGTGACAGCAGGCAGCAACTTCAAGAAGGTGCTGGATATGGAGGAAGTGGATACCACCAGGACCCTCACCAATGACATCCATGAGACCTATGATGTGCTCGGCATAGAGGCTGCAAGGCAGAGGATCATCGATGAGATATTCACCGTCATAGAGACTCAGGGGCTGAATGTCGACATCAGGCATATCATGCTTGTTGCTGACACCATGTGCGCAGGCGGCTCTATCAAGGGCATCACGCGTTATGGTGTGGTCAGCCAGAAACAGTCAGTGCTTGCGCGTGCATCTTTCGAGACGCCCATCAAGCACATGATCAATGCTGCCATGGTGGGCGAGGTAGACAACTTCAACTCTGTGGTGGAGAACGTCATGCTCAACCAGCCTGTTCCGATAGGCACTGGCCTGCCAAAGCTCTATATGAGCCCTGATTTCAAGAAGACCACAGACAAGTGAAGGCACTTAAGGTGATGTTGATGGTTACTGAAGACACTCAAGACGAAGAATTTGCAGATGAGGAGGAGCAGCCTGAAATCATCGACGAGAATGCTGTCGTGATTCTGAAGGCCCTTGAAGCAGGCAACCTCCTGT
>CAZTOO010000023.1:0-7858 GCA_964615215.1 uncultured Methanosarcinales archaeon | reverse complement strand
ACAGGGTCATGAAAGCGCTGAAAGCAGGCCAGCTGAAGACGATCTATCTGGCAGCGAACTGCGAGAGGCAGAGCGCTGACGACATCAGGTATTATGCGGGCCTCAGTACTGTCGAAGTGGTCCAGCTGCTGATTGACAATGAAGCATTAGGCACTGTCTGCAAGAAGCCGTTCTCTATTGCTGTAGTCGCCATCAAGAAGTGAGAATGTGGTACGTGCAAAGCTTGATGTGAACCTTTTTCCCCTGATTGCCGCTTTCGAGAGGGTGACTGGCGCGAAAGTAAAATTCTGCATGGAAGACCCCTCAAAACAGCTGGTGTTCGTGGTGGAGGCTGGCCAGATGGGGCTTGCCCTGGGCAGGAAGGCCTCCAATGTCCCTAAGCTGGAGTATGCTCTGCGAAGGTCTGTCAAGATTGTCGCCTATGCAGACACTGTCCAGCAGTTTGCCCTCAACCTCATCTTCCCTATAAGGGATGTCAATGCCTCCATGAACGGCGATGTCCTGGAGCTAGAATGCATGGACAAGAAGGTGAAAGGTATGCTGATGGGACGTTCTGGGCAGAATATCCCAAATTATGAAGCTGTCATCAGGAACTTTTTCCCAGTCTCTAAAATAGTGGTGAAATAAAGGGATATAGACTATAACTGCTCTCTGAAAGAGAAAAGCATATAAAGGAGTTATTGACCGGTGAATACTCATGGGTAAAAAAACCCCAGGATTGAATGCTGCAACAAAGCTTGCCGGAAAGAGAGCTAGATTCAGATGGAACGACAAGTGGTATACCAGAAAAGCTCTTGACCTTAAGAACAAGTCAGACCCTCTGGAAGGGGCTTCACAGGCAAGAGGCATTGTCCTTGAAAAGGTGCAGGTAGAGGCAAAACAGCCCAACTCTGCCATGAGGAAATGTGTGAGGGTGCAGCTTATCAAGAACGGACGCCAGGTTACTGCTTTTTTGCCGCATGATGGCGCCACCAAGATGGTCAATGAGCACGATGAGGTGCATATAGAATGCATAGGGGGGAAGATGGGCAGGGCAAAAGGCGATCTTCCAGGAGTGAGATGGTGTGTCACCAAAGTGAATGACCAGTCGCTGCCTGCACTGCTCTCAGGAAGGATAGAGAAAGCGAGGAAGTGACGAGATGGCTGTCAAACTCTTCAACAGGTGGGAGACCACTGACATCAAAGTGGAGGATCCCGGGCTTGTGCGTTATATAGCTCTGGATGCAGTCTATGTCCCTAAGACAGGCGCGAGATATGCAGGAAACAAATTCTATAAGTCAAAAATAAACATTGTGGAACGGTTCATCAACAAGCTGATGATTCCGGGGCATAAGGGAAAGAAGCATGTCAAGACCTCAGGCAGATGCACAGGCAAGGCAGCGACTGCCTATAAGCTGACAGAGAGCGTTCTGAGCATCCTTGAGAAGAAGACAAACAAGAATCCTGTTGCTGTGCTGGTGAAAGCAGTGGAGAATGCTGCCCCGCGGGAGGAAGTGATTTCTATCGAATATGGAGGCGCGCGTTATCCGAAAGCTCTTGAATGCTCGCCGCAAAGAAGGATTGACCTTGCTCTTCGCTATTTTGTGCAGGGGGCCTATGCAGCCTCTTTCAACAAGAAAAAGAGTGCGGTGAATGCCTTGGCCGATGAAATCCTGAACGCTTATAACATGAGCGGCAATTCCAACGCCATCGCCAAGAAGTTCGAAGTCGAAAGACAGGCAGACTCGAGCAGATAAATAATAAGTTCTCTTATCTTTTTTGCTTTTCCGACTTTGACTGCTTTCCCCAGGCCTACCCTTAGGATGGTTTGTTTTGTGCATATGAATTTCTTGGATACGACACATCTTCAGAGCGGTGTGGCGAGAGCTAAGCTATGGAAGGAGGGGAAAAACAATAAAAAAGGAAATCCTTAAAAGAGACAAAGCTTTCTGAAAGGCTATGGCGCATTATTACCTCTACCGGCTTAAGCAGGAAGAGTTTGAGAAACTGGCAGACCTGAAAAAGATCGGGATCACCTATAGAGGGAAGCTCGAATACGACGATGTTTTTGTGGTGTTTGTCTCAGGCATCATGAAAGTGCTCGGCACCTATAAGAAACTGGGAAAGCAGCTGGTGGGCCTGAAGGTGGCAGAGAGAGAGCGCATGCCGAAGATGCAGGATTTCTATTCAGAGCTTTCCATCATCAGCTTCGTGAATGACCGCACCTATAAAGTTTTTGCAAAGCCGGTGAAGGAGATCACAAAGGCAGATTTCGAACTGTTTGAAGAGGCTCTGAAACAATGAAATATGTTGTGGAGCATCTTGACCCCCAGGTGTTTGACTGGAGTCTTCTTGAATATAAGCACATCTCAAAGCTTGTCGGAAAAGATAACCTGATTTTTACGAATGTTAAGAAGGAGAAGAAGAAGATAGAACTGCTGGGAGAGATACAGAAAGAATCAATCACAGACAGATCTCTTCAGAAGAAGATACATTTCAACCCGAAGAAAGCCATCATCCTCGACCCTGGGGCTGAGAAGACTCTCACCATACAAGACTGCAAAAAATCAGATTTCCTTGTCTTAGGAGGCATCCTCGGCAATTATCCGCCTGAAAAGAGGACGAAGAAATGGCTGAGCGATAAGCTAAAATGTGAATACCGCAATCTCGGCAAGAACCAGATGAGCACTGACACCGCAGTGTATGTGGCGAAAAAGATTGCCGGCGGCAAGAAGCTGGAAGACCTGAGATTCGCCTATATGCTGGAGGTGCAGGCAGAGGACGGCCTCTCCATGGAACTGCCATATCAGTATGTGATAGAAAAAGGGCAGCCTGTGCTCGCTCCAGGATTTATAGAGTTTATTTCCCGGTGGAAAGGGTTCTAGACAAAATTTATAAATCAGGCTCCTGGAAAACCTGGTATGGAGCAGTATTCAGGCATCATCGGAAATGCACAGGCTGAAGAAGGACCCATCATTCCCATCCATGCTCTCCTAAGACTAGATATGGCTGCTGAGATGAGGAAGATGCAGGATATAAACTGGCTGGCAGCATCCTTTGAGGACATAAGACTAGAGTCGTACAGAAAATTACAGCGAGGGATGCGCGCTTCATCAGGAGCATTCGGTTATGCTGAAGACGCATACGCAGTCAATGATCTTGCAGACGAAGTCAGGAAAAGCCATATCTTTCCGCTTTGCCCAGAGGTGCCGCATTTCCCGTATGGGGAATTCTTCATGATCAGGCTCTCTCTGGCTGAACGGATGATTGCTGACGCAGGATATCTGAAAGAGAAGCTGACCTTGGCGACACTACAGGAGCCGTATTACCTCACTATACAGAACGGAAGTTCTGTGAGAGATGAGAGATTAGAGGCGTTGCTCCAAGACCAACATATGCTCTCGCAAGAGCTTGCAGGATCTGTATCTGCAGCACGAGAGAGAAGGGATGAACCGCTCATCGCCTACCTGAATGACCTCCTGGAAGAGAACAATGAGAGGATGACAGAGCTACTTCCAGGTGCCTACAAGGGTATGGTGAGCAATGCAATTGGGCAATTGGATGAAGCCATCCACAAGATGGCTCTCTACCAGAACGAAATCATCGATTACTGCTTCGGATGTTTCCCAGGCATAACACCCAATGGGGTTTCAAGGGAATTCCTTGAGAGAATATGGAAACGTAATGAGGCCTTTCTCAAGTATGTGCCTGACCCCGAGGCGAATCTGGTCGCATTGGGATATGCAGGAGTTGAGCGTCTCATAAAGAAAAGAGAGAAAAAAGTGAAGAGAAAAAAAACACCTATACAGGATCCACATGGATGAATGCCTTGTCCACATGGGGCAAAGCTTCTATCTTTCTTTGCACTTCCTTGCCCACATCATGCGATTCTTTCGTGCTCATCTTCTTCGGCACTTCGATATGCACTTCCACATGGATGTAGTTGCCCACATAATGCGCCCTTACGTCATTGAGGCCCTTCACTTTCCTGGCAGTCATTGCCAGCTCCTTAATCTGTTTCAGTTCAGCTTGTGAAGGAGCATGCCCCATGAGGTAATCGATGTTCTCCATGCCGATCTTGTAGCCTGAGTAGATGATGTAAAGCCCCAGAAAGAACGCGATATAGTTGTCAACAGAGCTATATCCGTACATCGGCCCCAGGACGCCGAGGACGGCAATGATGGAGATAATCATATCATTCTTCGCATCCACTCCTGAAGCCCTGATGGCTGGGGAATTCACTTCTTTCCCTATACGGAGGAAATAGAGTGCCATGAACGCCTTGACCACCAGAGTGAAGCCCATCACCAGCAACGCAATATATCCGTATTCCAGCGCAACCGGATTGAAATATTCAGAGAATGCCTTATTGATGACCTCAAACCCTACAATGCCTACAAAAATCGCAACAATGAGCCCTGCAACAGGCTCTGCGCGGTGGTGGCCGAACGGATGGCCATCATCAGCCTTCTTTCCGGAAATCCTGACGGCGAAGAAGATGCCTATGGAAGCGACAATGTCTGTCAGCGAATTCAGGGAGTCTGAGATGACTGTCAGGGAATGGGTGATCATGCCGGCAATGAACTTTATCACAAAGAGAAAACTGTTGATGACAATCCCGGCAATCGTCGTTTTCCTGCTGATGTCTTTCATGGCCTGGAGGAAGTGAGATGGCTATAAAAGCGTTGCGTGAAGATCTAGTCGACTTTCTTTATCGAATCCAGTATCAAACTTTTCTTTCCCTTGAAGTCCTGGAGCTCTCCTGTTGCGATGATGGTATCGCCAGTCTGTATGCCTTCCACGCTATCGAAGGCAACCCCTTCCAATTCAGTGGGCTGTTCTATCGTCAGGTAGGTGATATCTCCTCTTATGATGATATCGCTGACTCTGCCTGAGACCTTGACGTTGTCGAAGCCAACCTGGTCAAGGTTCTTTATCATGATCTCAGGCTCTTCTCTTCCCAAAGAGATGAAGGAAAGGGCTATCATGCCGACTATCAATACAGTGAAGGAGATGATGAAAAGTGTCCTGTCTTTCATTGTCATAATGGTGTTTTCTCGCTTTATAACGTTATGCTGATATTTTCCGGAAGATTTACGACATAACTTTTTTAAATAGGGGCTCTCTGTTGGGTGTTATGGTCTACATCCCAAGACTCCCTACAGCAAGCGCTGGTGTGGTGGCCTTCAGCAAGAAAGGAGAGGTGTTGCTCGTCATGCATACTGCCTATGCCAGGCTCCCTACAGGCTCCTATGGTTTTCCTGCAGGAAGAGTGAATGCTGGAGAGTCTGAGATGGAGGCTGCGATGCGTGAGTTATGGGAAGAGACAGGATTAAGGACATCTCTTGATTCCCTTATCGAACTCCCTCAGTATAGGCAGCACCGCACTCTGACTCTCAAAGGTCATCAGGAAGCGTTCTCTTTCCAGCCGTTCCTATGCACTGCCTATTTAGGTAACCTTCAGCCAAGAGGCGGGACAATCGGTGAATTTGTCCCCTTAGAGGGTGTTCATGCTCTTTCTCTTGTATCTCCTGATGTCCTGAAGATATCACTTGGAAGCCTCTATTATGGGTATGGGGCAGGCATCTTTAGCAAGGACATGATAATTCCACATATTGCTTCACTACCTTCTGCCAGAACCTTTTAATAGTTGTTCTGCTCTTTATGGCTCATGCGCCGGACAAAAAGAGGTGTTGTAGGCATAGGCACTTTGATTATCCTCATAGCTTCCATCATGGTGGCTGCCATCACTGCCACTGTCCTTTTAAGGACATCGACCCTTCTCCAGGCCAAGGCTTTGGAAGTCGGCAGCCAGGCGCAACAAAGGGTTACTAATCTGATGAGCATCGTGAGCATCAAGGCTACGGATGGCAGCGACGGTGCGATTGAAAATATTGAGATCATCATGAAGACGCCGGGAGGTGCAGAGGCCATCAGGCTGGACGAATGCTTCTTTGAGGTGAACACCCCTAATTTCACCACCAGAGTGACGTATGGGGGCGTAGGCAGCACAGGCTATTTCACGAATTCCACCACAGGCAGAGGTAATTTTACTGTCGTATACCTGAAACAGGCAGACAACCATATAGATGGAGTGCTCCTGGACAATGAGATGGTGAAGATCTATTTTTCGTTGGGGACAAATGTCTCGCATGAGCAGGACATGTCTATGACCTCCATTACCAAGAACGGCATGGCGCAGGTATGGGACTTCTCCACACCTCTTCTTGTGAATGACAAGAGAGTGGCGCTCTTCCCTGGCTGAGCCTCATACATAATCTTTATAAACAAACCCCTTTTTTTCAGTCCTATGGCTCTCAACTATAAAACCACTGCTGACATCAAGGTTTCTGAGAAGATGATAGACCAGGTCATCGGCCAGGATGAGGCAGTCGAGGTCATCAGGAAAGCTTCCCAGCAGAGAAGGCATGTGCTCCTGATAGGAGAGCCTGGCACAGGAAAAAGCATGCTGGGGTTGGCTCTTGCAGAGCTTCTGCCGAAGGAAAATCTGGTGGACATCATCTCCTTTGCGAACCCGCATGATGAGAATCTCCCTCTGATAAGGACTGTGCCTGCAGGAAAAGGGAGAGAGCTGGTTGCTGAAGCAAGGGCTGAATCAGGGCAGTCCATGAAGACGCAGAACACCCTGATGTTCATCTTTGCGCTCATAGCGATGTTTGCCCCCTGGTGGGCGTTCTCGCATTATTCGAAAGTCTATAATACGACAGTGGCGGCCATCATCTTTGTCGCCATGTTTCTCGGAGGGATGATGTTCTTCATCTCCTTCATCCTTTTCCTGAACCTCGGAAAGAAGATGGGCGGAGAGCCTAAGACCAGGGCTCCCAAAATCATCGTCGATAATTACAAGAAGAAACAGGCATCCTTCTATGACGCCACAGGCAGCCATGCGGGCGCTTTATTGGGAGATGTGCTGCATGATCCTTTCCAGAGCGGGGGATTAGGGACACCGGCGCATGAGAGGGTGGTGGCAGGAATGATACACAAGGCGCATTTAGGCGTGCTCTTTATTGATGAGATTGCTACTTTACAGCCAGCAACACAGCAGGAGCTGCTGACTGCACTGCAGGAGGGGAAGTTCGCCATCACCGGCCAGAGCGAGAGGAGTGCAGGAGCGATGGTCAGGACAGAGCCTGTGCCGTGCAATTTCATCCTTGTGGCAGCCGGTAACCTTGAGACTGTAAGGCATATGCATCCTGCTTTGAGGAGCAGAATCAGAGGCTATGGCTATGAGATCTATATGAAGGATACGATGAAGGATACGCCTGAGAACAGGGAGAAGATAGCTATCCTTGTCGCGCAGGAAGTCACCAAAGACAAGAAGATTCCGCATTTCTCAAAAGCTGCCGTAGAGGTCATGATCCATGAGGCGAAGAGGAAGGCCAACAGGAAAGGTCACCTCACCCTCAGGCTTCGGGAGTTGGGTGGTCTGGTGAGGGCTGCAGGGGATGTGGCAAAGGAGCAGGGAGCAAAAGTGGTGGAGCCGAAACATATCCTGGCTGCAAAGAAGATTGCACGCACTCTCGAACATCAGATAGCAGACAAATATATCGAGCACCGCAAGGAATATGAAGTGATCAGGACTGCCGGCAAGCAGGTCGGCAGAGTTAATGGCTTGGCTGTGATAGGTGGGGAATCTGCGATGTCAGGCATCATCCTGCCTATCGAGTCTGAAGTGGTGCTCGGCGGCAAGGAATCGAAATTTATCGCTACAGGCAAATTAGGGGATATTGCGAAAGAGGCAATCACCAATGTCTCTGCGCTGATAAAGAAATACTTCGGCGAAGATATCCAGGGAAAATATGATGTGTATGTGCAGTTCCTGCAGACCTATGAAGGTGTTGAAGGGGACTCTGCATCC
>CAZTOO010000022.1:0-9899 GCA_964615215.1 uncultured Methanosarcinales archaeon | reverse complement strand
TTATGACCTGGTCATCATCAAGGATGTGGTTCCTGAGTTCATCCTGCCTGGAAAAATCCGGCAGATTAAATCCAAAGTCCAGGAAGGCATGGGCCTCATCCTCTTCGCCCAGCCTGTAGACGGCATGAAAAATGTCTTTACCATCGATTTCCAGGACCTTCTGCCTGTCTATTCGACAGGGTTTGGCGCTGAGACTGAAGTGATATCCACCAAGCAGCACCCTTTCTCTGACACATCCTTCGGCCAGACCAAGAAGTATTACCTCATCAACACCACCCGCAAAGTCGAAGTCTTTGCCAAGGCAGAGGATGATACGCCCCTTATCTTCAGGGCACCCATGGGAGACGGCAAGGTCTATTATTACGGCCTGTTCGAGGAGAGCGCTAACTTCCATACCCAGACAGACTATCCCATCTTCTGGGCAATCATGGTGAATGACCTGGTGAACAGGAAAGACACTGCAGACCTCAATAAACTGACAGGCACAAGGCTCCAGTTCTCGCAGCCTGTGACTGTGGAACTCTCAGACGGCAAGAAGAAGAACGTGGATGCAGTGACTCTCGACAAGATAGGGGTCTACAAGTTCCAGGATGTCAGCATGGTGGCGAATCTCTTCAGCGACAAAGAGTCAGCGTTGGAGCCTGCTGAGAAGATATTCGAGGATATCGACAATGCCACGCTCATCTCCTCCACCAAGACGAAACAGGACATCACCCGCTACCTCATCTATGCTCTCCTGGTGTTTGTCTTCATAGAACTGCTCTACATCAAGCTGAGAGGTGACCTATGATAACAGATATGGTTCCAGTCATCGTGGTCTCTTCGATGTGGTTCGTCTATACTATCCCTCCGGTGCTGTTCATACTGCTCCTCCTGCTCCTGAAGGAGTTCGTGAAGCTCAAGGACAAGGTGGTGGCGAGCAAGGAAGACAAGAGGAAGCTGTTCGTGAAAAGGATGCTCCTGTTCCTTTCAAGGGGGCTTATCGTGGCACTGCTGCTCCTGGCCCTTGCCAGGCCTTTCATATCCATCGAAAAGGAGGTAAGGGCAGACCCGAAACTGATTGTGCTCATGGACAACAGCACCTCGATGGGCATCTTCGATGAGAGGGTGATACCGAAACTCATGGATGAAGTGAAGCAGCAGATTCCTGTTGAAACACACATCATAGCCAGCGACAACACCTCTGACATAGGGGATGGGGTGCTGACGTATCTTTCAAGGGACACGAACTATCTCATCGTCAGCGACGGAAGAGTCAATGCGGGAAGCAGCCTGAATGATGTGGCGCTGCTCGCCTCTGCGCTGAACTCCACGCTCTCTGTCTACAACCTTGAGCCTGCCAACTATGACGCAGGCATCAGCATCTCAGGCCCGGGCAAGACCACAGAGGATGCAGACAACCAGTATATCATACATGTCAACAGGGTGCTTGTGGGTGAGTATGACCTGGTGGTGAGTGTGGACGATGAAGTGGTGCTGTCAGGAAAATACGACCAGGACACTGTCAAGTTCTCAAGGAAATTCTCCCAGGGCATGCATAAGATCAGGGCTGAAGTAAAGATAGGGGACTACACCAGGGCAAACAATGTGTTCTATAAGACAGTGTATGTGGTGGAAAAGCCTGTGGTGTTCCTTCTGACGACAAAATCAACACCTCTCAAGGAAGCGTTGGAGCAGTTCTGTGTGGTGGAGACAGGCTCTGCCCTCCCTAAGGACCTCAAGAAATATCTTGCTGTCGTCATTGAGGACATGCCTGTGAGATCCCTTGACAGCTATACCAACCAGCTCCAGGATTATCTCATCGACGGCAACGGCATGCTGGTGATAGGGGGCTTCAACAGCTATGACAACGGAGCGTATGCAAATTCCAGGTTCTCCTCGCTGCTTCCTGTCAAGATAGGCACAGGCAAGAAGATCGAAGGGGACTCCAACCTGATTGTGCTGATTGACATGTCGCCGAGTGTGGACAATCCCTATGATGTCGATGGGGTAGCCTATGACAGGGTAGAGAAGGCTGTTGCTGCTGACATGCTAAGCCATGGGGTGAAGGCAGACACCAATGTGGCTGTCTATTCCTTTGACCAGTTCCCGCATGAGGTGACTCCTCTCTCACCTTTAGGAAAGAAAAGGGCTGATGTGCTCGACAAGATCAAAACGCTCCAGAATGTCGGCTATGCCACCATCTTCTATGGGGCCCTCTCTACTGCAGGAAAAGTGCTGGAGGACCAGCCAGGCAGCAAAGACATCGTGCTGATCACTGACGGCCATGACAATCCTGCCTCTGTCCCAGAGGTGAAGGGCCTCTTTGCCACTCTGCGCTCAAAAGGCATCAAGGTGCATGTGGTGGATGTCTGCAGGGACCAGGGTATAGGCACCGCGACCTCCTGCGACCATGATTACACGAGGAGCATAGCCTACAACACCAATGCCAAATACTTCAATATCGACAGTTACCAGAAACTGACGATCCTCTTCAGCAAGAGCGATGAGAACGACCCCACCACCGCAAGAGGCAACAGGCCGCTGGTCATCCTGGACGACTACCATTTCATCACCAGGGACCTTGACCTCAATGTGACCCTCTATGGCTTCAATGATGTGGTGCCGAAAGGGAATGGGAACCTTCTTGTGGCCATGGATACGGGAAGGCCTATACTCACCGTGTGGAACTACGGCCTGGGGAGAGTAGCATCTTTGACAGGCTTCACCCAGGGCAATAATCTGGGGCCTCTCCTGGAGAACCCGAATGATGCGCTTTTCGTCAGGACTGTGAACTGGGCAGTGGGCAACCCTGAGAGGAACAAGGATTTCTATATTGATGCTGCAGATACCTATATAGACGGAGAGGGGACGGTCTATGTCAAATCCAGGGAGTTCCCGGTATCACAGGACCTGGTGTTCTTCAAGACAGCAGAGCAGGATGTCTACAAGGCAGAATTTGTGCCACAACAGACTGGATTCCAGGAGGTGTATGGGAGGACGTATGCAGTGAACTATGCCTCGGAATTCCAGGCGCTGGACCAGGATAAGAACCTCTATGCAGCTGCAGAGATGACAGGCGGCAAAGTCTTCACCTATAACCAGGCACAGGAGATTGTGGAGTTCGTGAAGACCAATTCGGTAAGGATAAAGACTGTAAAGTTTGACCTTGCACCATACCTGCTGCTTGCTGCCCTGCTCCTCTATCTTACCGAGGTATGCATCAGGCGCATAGCCAACAATCTCAGGAAATGAGGATATAACCCCTTAAGTAAAACACTAAGATTAAAAAGAAGCTCTGATTACGAACCACCATGGCACAGGAAAGCTTTTTCACCAAGAACATCAATGCGTTTCTGACTCTGATGCTGATACTGGCAGTCATAGGCCTTGCCATACTGCCTGTCTTCTATAAGGAATCATTCAAGGATGTGTCGCAGAAATACTATGACAAAGCAAGGGAGTACAACAATGTCTCATCCCAGCTGGCCAATATGTCTGTCGCCATGGAGCGCTATAGGGCCCTGTATGAGAACACTTCCGCAGAGCTGGAGGCGAAAAGCAGGGATCTGGCCCAGTATGACACTATCTACACCAAAAAGACAGATGAGCTGGAGGATACCAAGACAGAGCTGACTGGCCAGATCAACACGCTCTCTGATGACCTTTCCACCACGAGGAGCAAGCTGGTCTCCACGCAGAGTGATCTAGACATCCTGGAGGGGAGGTATTCGACCCTGGAGGATACTTATAATGATACCAAAGCAGAGCTTGAGGAGGCTGAAGACCAGATATCAGACCTTCAGGATGATATAGACGATCTTTGCGGCCTCCTGGCTGAAGGAGCAACGCATGATGCATGTGGCTGAACATGAAAGACATCCTACTGCTTTTCAAGGACCTGAAACTGGAGTTCATCAAGATCATACTCCTGAATGCGTTCCTGAACAGCATCATCATGTTTCTCGCCACCTTTGCTGTGCTGACGGTGTTTGATGCGAACTATATCTATTCCCTCATCATACCTGCTGCCTATTTCCTCGTGTATTTCATCTACAAGCTCTCCCAGATACGGCTGATATTCGTAGAGGAAAGGAACCCGCAGGTCAAGGAGATGTTGAGGACTGCGCATGACTATAAATATGAGGAGACGGTGATGTCACAGGGGCTGTTCAGGGACCTCTTCGGGAGGATGAAGAGTGTGCGGTCCAGCACCTTCCTCGACCCGAGGAAGATTTTCCTCAAAGTGTCTGCAGTGGTTGTGCTTGCCTACCTTATTGTCTTCGTGTCTGCGCTGGGCATCTATTTCGGCAGCCTCCCCAAGTTCGACAAGAACCTTCTTGACAGCATCAAGCTGCCTGACTTTATCTCTTTCACCAAACCAGGAGAGAAAGATAAAGCACTGACTGATTTCACCAACAACAGCGAGGATATCTACGGCGAGGCAGAGGACCTGAAGCTGACGGGCGAGAACCTCAATCTTGAAATAAAATCGGTGAAGAGCAGCATCGACATCAGCAGCGTGCAGAAAGATGACACGCAGGGCGATTTCAGCCAGGGAAGCTATGATGTGGATGTCGGGGACTTAGGTGCCCAGGATGCCTACACCAACGATGTATCGAGGGAATATAGGGATTTGGTGAAGACGTATTTCAAAAAGCTGGCTGAAGATGACACCGGCCAGGGCTGACAAAGGGAAAGAGATTTAAACTCCTCTGTCCCAGGAAGAGAAAAAGAAGTGAGGGATACGCATGACTGCACAATCATTGGACCAGATAAAGAATGTAGACAAGCTGAAGGAGACATTTCTTGCGCTGAAGGCAGAGATCAACAAGGTCATTGTCGGCCAGGACGAAGTGATAGAGCAGATTCTGATAGCGCTGCTCTGCGACGGCAATGCGCTCCTGGAATCCTATCCTGGTTTGGGGAAGACTACCATCATCAAGACCATCTCAGAGATACTGAATCTCTCGTTCTCCAGGATACAGGCAACACCAGACTTAATGCCTTCCGACATCACAGGGACATTCGTCATTGAGGATGTGGGGGGCAAGAAGCAGTTTGCGTTCCAGAAAGGCCCCATCTTCGCCAATATCGTGCTTGCCGACGAAATCAACAGGGCAACCCCTAAGACACAGTCAGCATTGCTGGAGGCGATGCAGGAGAAGCAAGTCACTGTAGGAAACAAGACCTTCCAGCTTGACCGCCCATTTTTCGTGCTTGCCACACAGAACCCCATAGAGCAGGAAGGCACCTATCCCCTGCCTGAGGCCCAGACAGACAGGTTCCTGTTCAAGGTACTGGTGGGATATCCCTCTTTTGAGGAAGAGATGGAAGTGGTGGAGAGATTCACCACCAAAAAGCCCCTGCCGAAGCTGGATGTGCTGCTCAGCGGCAATTCTTTGCTCTGGCTGCAGCAGCTGACAAGAGAGGTGCCTATCGCCCAGGACCTCAAGAGGAGGGCTGTCGAGATTGTGGCAGCCACCAGGAACAAGAAAGAGCTTATCGAATACGGGGCATCCCCTAGGGCAAGCATAGGCCTGATCCTGGCTGCGAAAGGAAAAGCATTGATTGACGGCAGAAAATATGTCAGCGAGAAGGATCTGGCTGCGATGGCATTCCCCATACTGAGGCATAGGATCATCCTGAATTTCAATGCAGAGAGGGACGGCAAGACTCCTGAGGACATCATCAAGGAGCTGGTGAAATGATAGATACTGATTTCCTGAGGCTGCTGGACCGCTTTGATCTCATCATCAGGAAAAAGGTCACCTCGAACTTCCAGGGCAGCCGTGAGAGTCCAAGCTACGGTTCTGGCCTTTCCTTCAAGGACTATAAGGATTATGTGAGGGGCGATGACTTCAGGAAGATAGACTGGAAAGTGTATGCCAGGACAGAGAAGTTCTACATCAAACGGTTTGAGGAAGAAAGGAACCTGACAGTCCATATCGTGATGGACCGCTCGGCATCCATGAACTTCGGCACGAAAGTCAAGAAATACGAGTATGCTGCGCAGATAGGCCTGGGATTTGCCTATATGGCTGCGAAGAACAACGAGAAGTTCGAATATTCAACATTCTCCGACAAGCTCTATCCGTTGCGTGCAAGGAAGGGCAAGAACCAGCTGGTGAGCATCCTTGATTATCTCAACACGATAGACGTCAAAGGGACTTCAAAATTTTATGAGTGCATGGCGCAGTACAAGAAGCTGATTACCTCGCGTTCCCTCATTGTCATGATCTCCGACTTCCTCTTTGAGCCTGAGCAACTGAAGAGGGTGCTGGGCATGTTCAGGAGGCATGAGGTCATTGTGGTGCAGGTGCTGGATATCATGGAGAAGCATCTCCTGGTGGACGGCGATGTCATCCTCGACGACTCAGAGACCAAGCAGAAGCTCAAGACCTATATCTCCAAGAGGCTGAAGCAGAACTATTTCGAGAAGCTGAATGTGCACATCAACGAATTGAAAGATTTATGCGACCTTGCAGGGGCCAAATTCCACTGCGTAAGCACTGAAGACCCCATCTTCGAGACATTCACGAAGATATTGAGATAAGTTTTTTAACCCTTGCTGTTTCCTTCTCCCCATGCCCCAGTATTCGCATTCAAGGATCAGCACGTTCGAGCAGTGCAAGCTGAAATTCAAGTATCAGTATATCGACCGTGTCGAGACTGAGGTGGAGAACACCATAGAGGCTTTTCTCGGGAGCATGGTGCATGAGACGCTGGAGAAGCTCTATAAGGACCTGAAGTTCCAGAAGCTTAACACGTTGCCTGAACTGCTTGCTTTCTATAAGGAGCATTGGGACAAGCACTATACCTCCGGTATCCTTGTGGTGCGTGAGGGCTATACGCCTGAGAACTACAAGGCAATGGGCGAGAAGTACCTGACAGACTACTACGGCAGGTTTGCGCCTTTCGACCAGGAAATAACCATCCTTCTTGAGGGCTATATCGAGATTCAGGCAGGGTCTTATGTGTTGAGAGGGTATATCGACAGGCTGAGCTGCGACAAGAAAGGTAATTACTTCATCCATGACTACAAGACAGGCAACCACCTGCCTACACAGGAAGATGTGGACCTCGACAGGCAACTTGCTCTGTATGCGATTGCTGTCAGGCAAAACTATAAGGACTGCAGAACAGTCACTTTGCTCTGGCATTATCTGGCGTTTGACAAGACGCTGAAGAGTTCCAGGACAGAGGAGCAATTGGAGAGGCTGAAGCAGGAGGTTGCCCAGATCATCGAAAGGATAGAAAGCACCCATGAGTTCCCTCCCCAGAAGAGCGCGTTATGCGACTGGTGTGAATACCGCAGCATGTGCCCTGAATGGAAGCATCTCTACAAGATCGAAGGCAAAGGCCTGAACAAATACATCGAAGATGATGGGGCAGTGCTGGCGAACAAATACGCAAAAATCAAGAAAGAGGCAGATGAGTGGCAGCGCGAATTGGAGGAAGTGAAGGAAGCGCTGGTGGCGTTCGCGAAGAAAGAAGGTATCACCCAGGTTTTTGGCGACGAGGTTGCTGTTACGGTGCGCAGCTATCCCAGGCTGTCATTCCCCAAGAAGGAAGAGCCTCTTCTGCAGCAGAAGTTCTTCGACATGCTGAAAAAGACAGGGCTCTGGGAGAAACTGGCTGTTGCCGACGTGTATGAATTGGCGAAGAAGATAAACAACGGAGAAGTGCATCCTGACATCGTGAAGCTGCTCGAGCCGTTCATCCAGAGGGGGGAGACGGTGTACGTGAGAGTCAATAAGAGATAATCATATCAGCCCGATGCTCTTCCCGACTTTTCCGAGCTTCTGCAGGAATTCGTCTATGTCTTTCTTCGTATGCGCAGCAGAGATCTGAACGCGAATCTCATCCTTGCCTTTCGGGACGATGGGATAGGAGATGTTCGTGACGAGGATGCCCTCATTGAACAGCCCTTCCACCACTTCTGCTGTCTTGACAGGGTCGCCTATCAGCACAGGCTGGATGGCATGCTGGGAATCTGCTGCGAACACAAACCCTAATGCTTTTGCCTTCTCCTTGAAATACCCGATGTGGTGATGTAGCCTCTTCATCAGCTCCTGTCCTTCTGCTCTCTGGAGCAATTGCACTGCCGCCAATGAGCCTCCCGCTGTGCCTGGGGAGATGGAATTCGAGTAGATATAGGTGGCTGCGCTCTCCCGCAGATAATCAATATAGATCTTATCGCCTGCGACATAGCCTCCGTCAGAGCCTAAGCCTTTTCCCATGGTGCCGACGAGCAAAGAGCATTTTGTCTTGAAGATATCTTCTGTCCCTCTGCCTGTTCCAAGAGCTGCAATGCCATGGGCATCATCCACTATGCTGAGGATCCCTTCCTCATAGTCAGGCTGATGTTTCTTTATGACCTCTTCCATCTTCTTCAGGTCCTGGAGCACACCAAGCATAGAAAAGACGCCGTCGGTAATGATTAAAACCCTTTTGTATTTCCCTTTATTCTCTGTGAGGACCCTGTCAAGGTCATCAACATTGCGGTGCTTGAATATCGCTTTCTGCTCAGAAGGCAGGCCTGCGACTCTGATGCCGTCGATGATGCTCCTGTGGTTCAGTTCGTCGGAGACTACCAGCACGTTTGAAGTCACGACAGAATCCCTGCTCTGGCCTTTGATGAAGCAGTGGATGATGGCCATGTTCGCTGCGAAAGCTGAGGAGAAAATCATCGCATCCTCCCGTCCGTGGAATTTCGCGAGCTCTTTTTCCAGGTCCTTATGCACTTTCAGCGTGCCTGAGATGAACCTCACAGCGCCTGGGCCTGCGCCGTACCTTTTTGTGGCCTCTTCTTCGCCCTGTTTCACCTTATCGTGGAATCGTAATCCTAGATAGTCATTTGAGTTGAACAGCATGTACTTCTTTCCCTTGATGATGGCTTTCGGTGCCTGCTCTTTCGAGAATTTGAAGTCTTCAATAACCTTCTCAAAACGTTTCGAGACCTTGAGGGCGTCAATCCTGTCCAATTCCTGTTTCAGCACATTCTTTATCTGCATGCTATCACCCTTTCGGAGTGGGATTTTCAGCAGTTTAAAAGGCTTTTGCATGCCTTGTCTATTGTTCAACAGAAATTTTATAAAGAAGTTGGTCCATGTATACTGGACGATGGGGAGCGGCAGTCAGGAAAGGGAAACAGATGACTTGGAATGCAGAATGGGTCTTGTAGAGCATTTCCGTCATCTTGCCGAAGAGCATCCCAAGAGGGCCCTAGAGTTTCTTGAACTTGCACTCCTTTCTACCAACCATGCATTGAGAGAGGCGCCAGATGACAGGAAAGCACTCATGCTATATATACCTTTCCGGAAAATTTCCGGTTTTTTCCTATGCAAACTTATAAAGCGCAAAATCCTGTCTTGAAGCATGAAAAGATGGATGTCCTTGATGGTTTGTCTCTGTATCCTCTCTTTATTTCTTAGGGGAGTGTGGGGGGAAGAGAGCAACGATTTAAGCCTTGAGTACTATGCAGGCTCGCCTCTCTTTGTGGGGAAAGAATATGACTCTTTGTTCAGAGTGAGGAATCTGGGGCATAAGACAGGAGAGCAGGACAGCATCAGTGTGATGATCTATTATACAGTCTATGACCATGATGTTTTGGTGCTGGAGAACACCTCCCAGATTGAGGGGCTGAATTCCTACACCACCAAAAATATTCATCATTTTGGCATTTGTAAGTTCTGCAATTATTTCTTTCTTAATTGAAAGTAAATTATTTAGATCTTTCATATTTTATAGTTTTTTGTTTTACCAAATCCCTATTTTTTATACACTTTACCACACTTGCTCATTTTGAAATCTTTTAGCAAAATTCCTGTCTGGAGCACAAAATTTAATTTCATACACTTTTACTCCTCCTGAATTAACAAGATATAGAATATTCTTCTTATTATCATAAGATATAG
>CAZTOO010000021.1:0-10010 GCA_964615215.1 uncultured Methanosarcinales archaeon | reverse complement strand
GTAGTCTGTGTCATAGCTCTTGAACAATGCCGTGCCTTTGGTATCTTCCGCTGTTGTCTCGACGACAAAATCGCTGCCGAGGGTTATCTCATTTGCTCCTGCCAGGGTGTTGTTTGCGAGAGCCTGGCCGCCCTCCTCTGCTCCCCTGTCCCTGACAGTGGTGGAATAATGGTCTGGGCCTACCACATCATGATATATCTGATACTGGTATTCTTTCGTATTGACCTCATCCTCCAGCGTCACATACACCCTGTGGTAGCCCAACCTGTCCGATTCGAATGTGAGAGGGATAGTTATCTGGATATCCTCAAGGCTGCCCTTAGGGACAGACCTGTAGTCTGCATAGTCTGCGGGTGAGGAGTACACCACCTCATTATCTGCTATCTGGCAGGAAGGTGAGGAGGGGAAATCGCATCCCAGGGAGAGATCCCTTTCCACCAGCATGCCGTCTGCACATACACGCACGTCATCTGCGCATCTGCCTCCAGATTGCTTCGGGGCCCCGTTGTCCGACGCAACAAGCTTCACACCTATGCCGTTCACTGCGGCCAGCTCTCGTGCAGGATAAGGATCATCCATGGAGGATGGCTTCTGCGTCTCGACCATGTAGGAGATGACATCAGACTGCATCTTGTTCGTTGACCTGCCTGGCAGCTGGAGGAGCGTATCAGTGTTGTATATCTGCACGTCGGAGAATGCCACGCTGTAGGCTTCCTTCTCCGCATAGCCCTGCCTCTGGCTCTTGTTGATGTAGGTGTTGCTGTCAAGCAGGTAGATGCCCGCACCTTTCATGGTGGATGCATCTCTCGCAAAGGTGAAGGTCACTTTCGATGAAGGGGCTGTGACATCATAAAGATCTATCTTAATGCTTTCCTGCACATCCACGGAGACATGGTAGGTTGCTCCAGGATAGAGCTTGAAGAACTGCTCTGCCACTTTTGTCTCCTCTGCAATGTAGTTGCCTTTCATGACCTCAAGCCTTCCTTTGGTGGGGGAGACCTGCGTATAGACCAGGGCATAGTAAAGCTCGTCGGTGGCTGCAACATAGAGCAAAGGTACCCTTCCGTACACTGTCTCAGGAACTATGGGAGCGAGATCTGCCTCCACCGTATATTTCGTGAAGGTGTAGGGATAGATTAAAGAAAGCTCTTTGGTGTCGAACTCTGCCACCACTGGATTCTTCAAGGTGCCCTTGAAGTAGACTGTGTTGTTGTCAGTGATGCCTGGCTGTATCTCATGCTGACCCTGCATGTCTGAGGTGAATCGTGCATCTCCTACGATGGGGGCCCATTTGTCGACCGGGATGAATTCGCATTTTGTCTGCTCTATGTTCGGGCCTCCCAACGGATAGCTCTTGTCTGCTGAGAAATAACAGTAATTGACTGGGCCGTTGGGCTTGGGGATATCGACAGGAGTGCCTTCTTTCATATCTGTCAGATGAGGGGTGCAGCCAAAGCCTTTGCAGTACACTGTGCCGTAACAGCCGAATTCAAGCGGTTGGGTCCTTTTTGCTCCCTCAGGAAGCGAGACCTGGGGGTCCTTGCAGAAGAACTTGAGCTGGTTGGCCATGCTCTCCGTCATCCAGCCTGATGTGCCGACCATGTCAGGGATGGTAACCTCTGCATTGGTCATGATCTTCGTCTCTGGTGGCTTCCTGTCGTAGACGAACTCCAGGTTCAGGCCGTGGCCTATGATCTTCTTAGTGTCAGGGACCATGCAGCGCACGGGCAAGATGAACTTCTCGTTCTCCGACGGGGAATAGATGAGGTAATCATCATAGGTGTGGGAAGTGTACTGCTTTCCGTTGAATGCCCGGGAGGTGCCTTTCACGAAATCAACACCCGTGTTCTCATATTCCTGCCGCGACACGATACCGTTGCCGTCGAGATCGACGACATTGAACTTGCAAGAGACATCATCTGAGAGAGTGAGTATCTCGAAATCCGCCTTGTTCTCATAGAACTTGTCCCTGTTTCCATACTGAGGGTTAGGCTTGTAGATGATGACAGAAGGATCAGCATAGATCTTCCTGCAGTCAGTACCGTACCATTTCTCCGACGGGAGTTTCGACTGCAGTTTCGCAGCGTCCTCATAGTCGTGGTCGAAATAGAAATTCTTCTTGAGGAAGGCTGTGTTGATGGTATCGGCAAATTCAGGATTGCCGTTGATGTTCATGACATTGTCCAGGCAGTAATAATTGAGGCAGTACTCCTGGCCGTCCTCCAGCCCTGCAAAAGAAAGCTCCCAGGACATGCCGTTGTTGCTCTTTGCTTCGTCGTTAGTTATATATTCTTCTAGCTGTAACGTGTCTGCGCCGAATGTCCCCACGAGTTTGCCGTCTTTCATCAGCGCTGCCTTGCATGCAACAACCTCCTCTGTCTGCCAGTTGGTGATCTCTATCTTGGCCAGGGCGTTGGCCTTCCACTCTCCGACGAGCAGGTTCTGGTTGAAATTGCCCTGGCTGTCGAGGCCGTAGCAGGCTGCCATCGCCTGCTGGTAGATCCCTTGGTTTGCACACTCCGGAGTGCAAGTACCTCCGCATTCCTGCTCGCACTGCAGCTCCTGCTCGCACACAGGGCTTACTGACATCAGGAGATTGAGGCCTTCAATATTCTCATCCTGGTCCTTGATCATAGGCAGATGATTGTCGAACCTGAACTCCACGCGCTTGGAGAGCATGAGGTTGGAATATCTGTCTCGTGCGTAGTAATCAATGAGATAGTCCCTCTCCGAGGGAAGGCTGTCTCCTGTGTAGCCTTCCTTGGAATGTTCATAAATATTCTCGGGAGTGAGAGAGTCTGTGGCCGGATAGTAGCCGCTGTAATAATATGCCCTGCATCTTTTTAGAGGGTCAGCATTCACATTCTGTGCATCACACACCTGAACATACGTGCCTGTGACAGAAGTCTCTGCATCGTGGGAGAAGAAACGGATGTTGAGATTATCCCCATATGCCCCGAGGCTGTCGGTGTAGGCATAAGGAGGCTGCCTGTCCAATTCACAGTCTCTCTTTTCCTGTCCTGTATAGAACATGCAGTCAGGAGTGCCTAAGAAGCCGGAACCTATGCCGTTATAGTCAGAGCCGACCACATCGACATCCTTTGCGCATCCGTATGGCGAATAGAGATACCGGCACACACCTATCCCATAATAATCATTGCTGCTCTGCGTCTGGTAGTTGCGGTAGTTGTCAAAGATGGAGTAGCGTTCTGCTGCGGAAGGACCGACACATGCCTGCTTATCAGTGCCATAGTCCTCGCATGCCATGTCGTTCTGGTCCCTGCAGCCATAGAAATCATTGTAGCCGCAAACGTTATAGTCTGTGAGAGGAGTGTGATCGCCATAGCGGCTGCAGAGATGGCTGTTGCAGGAGGAGAAGACAGCATTCATCGAGGTCTCGAAATCCTTGTATGCCTCTGCATACTCTTTTGAGCGAGCATCCGAATAGTCGCTGGAAGTGAATGTTGCACATTCAGCGCATTCCTGGAGGTTCCTGTTCTGGGGCCTGCACACACCTATGCTCAGGAAATCATAGATGGTGGTGTCCCAGAGGCAGTCCTCAGGCAGGCATTTGTTCTCTGTGCAGGCAGCCTGGCTCCTGTAGTCATAGCAGGAGAGCACATTCTCGCATTTCTCATAGAAATCAAAGTTCGACTCTGAATAGTCAAGCACACAAGACATGGTGTCGGCGCATGTCTGGCCCGCATAGCGCTCTCTCTCGACGGGAGCGAAACTGCCGTAGGGGACATTGCAGGCCTCGCAGGGCTCCTGAGGGACGCAGGTTGTCGGGTAGATGGCCACGCCATTCTGGCTGTACACCACCCTGTCAGGAGAGGAGCCTGGCTGCTTGATGCAGATGAGGCTGCCGCAATTCCTTCCTGGATACTGGTCGCCAGGGATATCCATCGTCAGCTGGCCGGGGACATTGTCTCCGAACGAATAGATGATGTTCTTCGGGGTCCTTGCTGATTCTCCTATGCCGCACCTGAATTCGAAATGTTTCCAGTAGGGAGTGGCGCCACAGAACGCTATGGTGCCGCGCATGCATTCCTCATAGCCGCCTATGACCTCTTTCTGTTCGCTGTCCAGGGAGCGCACAAACGGATATTTATAGACGGCCTGGACGAAATACCTGTATCTGTTCTCATGCGCTAGAGGCTGGGGCTTATCATCTGCGGTTGCAGGCTCCTTGAGCTCAAGGCTTGAAGGGATGAAGTTCCTGTCCCTGAAACTGAATGATTCCAGATCAGGTGTTGGGGGGATGATAGCATCTGAGACAGGCTCGAAATCCGCGATGTTGGAGCAGGTGCTTCCTGTGCCTGAGAGCATATCGCACCTATAGACATAGAAATAGCGGACAGGGCATTCGTTCTTCCATTTAATCTCAATGGCCTTCTGGCCCAACACATTGTCAACAGACTCCAACGTCGGAGGCTCTGGATTGAGGCCGCATGCTGACTGTTCAAGATAGAGCGGATCAGTGAGAACTGTGTCCCTGGTAAGGGCCATCTCTCTCGGTTTTGATGCCTTGTAGCCGAACGCGTCTGCCCAGATGTAGCACTGGCCGTTGCCCTGGCATTCCAGAGGAGAGCCCTGGCCGAGCACTGCTGCTGAACTGTCATCAAGCACAAATTTCCCTTTTCCGTCAATGCCTCCTCCAGGGAAGTTGTACTGATATACTTTGCCGCGCGCCTTGTAATAGACTGTGAAAGGCAGAGGATTGCCGTCCTTATCCTTCAGGATCTCGTTCTTTGAAGGCTTCTTCAGGAGATAGCCATGGCTGTCGAGCTGCCCGTCGAGCAGGTCATAGGCATTGCTGGTTATTGTATACTCGTTGTAGGGAGTCATGACAAGGTTTTCCCAATGTAAGAAGAGAGTCTGATGATAGTTGTCGTCTGTATAGATGATCTTGCTGAACGGTTTGTGCTTTCCTGCAGGATCATAGGCTGTGATGAGCACAAACTGGTTCTGCGGGATATAACAGTTATTTTCGCCATCCACGGTGCCAATTATATAGCCGATGAAAGGAGGTACATAAGGGCTGTTGTCCTTGGTCACGCTCCTGCAGGGCTGGCCTGTCCCCTCGTCCAGTATGTTCGGGAGCTCAACAACGATGCCTAAAAGAGGATTGCCTGCAGTATCAGTCACATTGCCCTTGAGCAACACATCACTGTAATAGTCAACATCTCCCAGCGTGATGACAACGCCCTGGATGTTTCCGTCGCTGTCAGGCTGATATCCGTCAGGGACAGATTTGCTCTCCCCATATCTTCCTATAGTGTCCTGTGCACCGACCAGGTATGTATACGACATATCAACTGGCGCATTCTCAAAGGTGAATTTTCCGAGGGCATCCTCGTAATTGTCTCCAAGATCATAGGTAATAATCTCTCCAGTTTTGTCCTTATAGCTGACAAAGCCTGAGCCAACCTGCGTGCCGTCTGGCGCCAGCACCGTGCCGGAGATCGTGCCGCGTGCGAGACAGGAGGAAGCTAGGCTATATGCTAACGGATCCATATAAGCTGGATTATTGAGCAGATATTGATTATACCACCCTTCAAGCTGGTCAATCTGTGATGAAGTGAGATACATACGCCAACAGCCAGGGTCTTTCTCCCTATTTACCTGAGGCAGGATGTTATAGAAGGCACTCTCCAAGATGTAAAGAAGATTCCTGTAGCTAAATATCTTGGAAGAGCACTTCTTGCTGCTTGCGTCCTGTTCCTGCTTTGCAGACCGCAAAAGAGAGAAGAGATCTGCTGCATCCTGGGGAGTAAGAATGCCATCCTTATCAAGATAGTCAAAGTAATACGGGTCCAGGGTGAAGGTGTACTGTGAGTTACTTTTTGTGCATGCACCATTGCTGCAGGAATAGCCGGTAGGGCAGGCCTTTATCTCTGAACCAAAAATCGGCTGACCGAAGACAGGATCTCCATAACAAAAGTATTCTTTCAATTTTCCATCTGGTTGGCAGGCATCTGGATACGTCTGGGAACCGACAGTGACTGTGCCCGCATTGTATTCATCATAGCATGATGCTCCACCTGGACTCAGTTCTGGACTCTTTGTCGAATTGCAGTTACTACCGTCGGGCATCAAGAACGCAGCATCAGAATCTTTACATCCAAAAGGAGAGGTATATTCACTGCCCCATTGGACAGAGGTCCGTGTGATAGTAACCTTTGGCCATACAAATGACTCTGCAAACCCTTCCATGCAGCAAAATGCATTTAATTGACTGGCAGCATTGAGATAAGAAGCTAAGGTTCCGCACCTACACAGCAAACCAGTTACATATGGATTCTTAACATCATACGTCTTTCCTCCAGCGGTATAGCTCTGCCCGAGCAATCCGCTGTAGAACTCCTGATTCCCCCAGTAATAAGGTGTTGTCTTCCATGTCTTTGCAGGGCATTCAGGTATCGCCTCATCTGTGCAGACTGGAATGTCGCACTGCAGCCCTGTGAGAGTCCCTCCATACAGCGTGCAGAGCCATTTGTTGGCATCTGTGCATGCATAGCCCCGGTCGCATGATGCTGAGCATATTTGTCCGCCGGAGCAGGTGTTCTGTACCCAGGGAGGTGCTGATTCCTGGTTGTCTGAGGCAGGACAGCAGGTGTAGCCTGCTCCTTCGCAGGTGTCGTCGCATAAGTTTATGCCCTCGTCGTTATCATAGAAAAGACAAGTCGTGCAGTACTCTGAGCCGTGATCTCCTGCCGCATAGTCATCAAACCATGCAGTTCCTACATGAGAGCCCCTGAACAACCCATATAATTTCATGTACTGCACTGCCCTGACTGGAGTAAATCGAAACTCTGCAGACTGCCATCCGGATTCTGTAGTGGAGAAAGGCACATTCCTTGACTGGATAAATCCACCTGTAGAATTATAGAAATCCGCATAGATGCTGTAATCGCTGTTCCTTACTGCAGTATCTCCTGTGACTTTGCTATGGCCTGAGAAATATATTTCCTTGGGCGTTTCCTGATTCAGATAGACGACCTGGTATACGCCTTGAGCAGGAGCTCCTGCAGTTCTCGTAATGTAGACTGCTTTCCCAGTTCTTCCGTCGGCATCAATACCGGTGTAGCCTCCCGGAGGGAAAGGGGTCCAGCCAACTGCTTTTCCCTGGGCATCCACTTCCTCGAAGCTTGGATTCTGAACGAGGATTCCCCCGCACATCATGTCCAGACTCTCCTGGCATTCAGGGTCCTGCGGGCATCTTCCGGCAGGACTGCAGTATTCTTCATACTGACTAGGCACGAGAAGATTGTAGTTCTTCAGGAAGTAAGGGCCGTTCAATGAGGCTTTCGTGCAGACATTGTTGGTGTCTGTGAAGCATTTCTCCCTGCCGTTCGCATCCAAGGGAGGGTTGCAGAGAGGGTCCTGCTGATAGGCGCAGAACGGAGAGGGATTTGATTCAGGGTTGTATCTGCAGACAGAGGGATTCTCACACAATCCTGGCTGCTGGGTGTTGTCAGGCAGGGGATTGAAGAAGCTGCACTGGCCGTTGTTGCAGATGAAATCCTGGTAGCACGCTTTCTGGCAGGCTGACCACGGCATGACTTTGCCTGAGAAAAGCCCGCTTCCTTCGGCGCATGCTGTCTTGAATGTCGTGCCTTTCTGCATATCGATATCCTTCGAGAAGGGTCCTTCTGGAATGGGTGCATAGGAATTTCCAGGAGGCCTCTCCAGGAGGATCTGAGAATATTGCTGATAACCGTCTTTTGTGGCATACACCCATATGTTGAAGAGCGTGGCATCATACCCGTCCACCATAGGGAAGTTCTGTATGGAATAGCCGCCTGTGGCATTAGAGGTGGTACTGAAGATAATGTTCGTCTTGGGAATGGCAAGCGTGACAAAGGCGCCCGGAATAGGAACTCCTGCTTCTTTCACCTGACCATAGATGGTCCTTGGCAGAGGCGCACTTATCTGGATGTTATGGGGGTCTGACTCAGCAACAGTGCTTGCTGACTTCCCAGTGTAGGAAACACCGCCGACCAGCTTGAAAGCAAGGACACAGGGAGCATCACTGGCATAATCCGGAAGCACAAGAACGTAATTCCCAGCACTATCAGAGGATGTTGTCGCAACACGCCTGTTGCCGGCGACTGAAACAAGGACGTTTGCTACAGGAGAGCCTGCTGCGTCAGTGACTTTGCCTGAGACAGAAACTGGCGCTGCTCCGGAAGCTGTGAGCACAAACGCCTTTCCTGAATCTGCTTTTGTTATAGCAGGAGAGTAGGAAGTAAAACCGAGAGGAGGGGTAAATGCCACCTTATCCACTGAGGAATGGATGATCTTAGAGAAGTAGCCTGCATCATTTGTCGATATCTGATTTCCATAATTGAGAGTTCCTGCCTTGAACTGCACTGCCACATCTCCAACAAGATACTGCTTGCCGCCAATCTCTGTGACGACAGTGCCTTCAAAGAGGTAATAGTCTTCATTCGCAGGCACACATACCGGCTGCTGGTTCTTTAGTCCTGGTTTGATCTCTTTTGCCTGTATAGGACTAGGCAGCCAACTGTATTTCGTCTCGATAATTGTTTTACATTGGGGTAAGGTGGTCTCTTTGTTGATGCCGCTGTCATCCAAAGTATCAATGCAGAATATCTTGCTTTCTGAGCCATAGGTGGCCACACAGGTATAGAAATAAGAGTCTGCTGCAAACGCAACAACAGCAAGGAAGGAAAACACAAGCACAAGGACTATGGAGAATACTGTAAAGTGGCTCCTCTTTGGATTCATCTATTCACCCACACTAAACCCAACTGAACAATGGAGGGAATGATGGCTTACTTATTTAAAAAGCTTTCTATCGGTTTTAGAAGATATCCAAGAGATAAAAGAAGAGAGGGGAAGAAGCATACTCTCTTATGGCACAGCAGGTAATCAAGAGCAGTACTATTTCAAAGTGCAGTCATTGTTGCAGAGTGAGGAGCCTGCAATCTGCTCATCACAGCCTTCCTCTGCCCCACATTCCTTGAGGCAGATGACAGAGCCATCTGGCTGGAGCTCTCCCAAGATGGATTTCCCGCATCTCACGCATCTGTCTATGGAGGGATTGGGAGCATGATATCTATAGAAATAAGAGAGGTTGTCTGAAAGCCTCGGATAAGAGCACTGGTCTGTCTTTGTCGGTGGTGCAGTACAGGTCTCTCCATTGAAATAGGTGAATTTCTGCTGAATGTTCTCACATTCTTTATAGGAGCAGAGAGCATCGCATCCCTTATTCTTCCCTTCTATAGGGTAGAGGTCTGAGAAATCCTTTCCCTTCTGCCTCTGCTCGCACTGCTGTGCCACATTCTCCTGGCAGTCTGAGCTGCATATGCCTTCAGGACAGAGCACACACTTCTCGCCATTGAGGCTCAGCCTGTACCCCTTAAAGACATTGCATTGGGCATCTCCTCCTGCTTTCGTGACAGGGATGATATCTCCGGAAGAGCCTTTCGGGCCATAGCACTTGTTTTTCAATGGGTCGTAATTATAGGGGAGGGCACATGTGGTGAAGGTGCATCTGTAGCTGCAGAGCTGGATAGAGCCGTCGGCCTTTGTGCCTGCATAGCCCTGGGATTTCTCATCGCATGCAGTGTCAGCATTGCACCCATATTCGCATTTAGTGTTGCCTATGGTGCCTTCTGTCGTATAGAGCTGGATGCCTTTCGAAAGGTCGCAGGTCACATAGGCTGCGGGCTTTCCTGGCGGCTGGCCTGAAAGGGGAGTGTCACATCTGAATTTCGCTGAGGGGTCCCAATAATTGACGGTGTCTCCTTCAGGCCTCTTCTCCTCTCTCACGCCCACATAATCCACATTTGCCGTTGAATAGGCAGAGGTGATGCACTGCGAGAATGCATTCCAGCATTCAACAGGCTTGTTCAGGGGATTTGCATTGACAGCATAGCCTTCACAGCACATGCTGTTGAAAGAGAGGCCAGCTACTGAGTCTTTTGTCAACGGTGCCTGGGGGCTGTTGGTGCACTGCACTGCCTCACACTGCTGCTGGT
>CAZTOO010000020.1:0-10112 GCA_964615215.1 uncultured Methanosarcinales archaeon | reverse complement strand
CATCGCTTACAAAGCCACACCAGGTGCAGGTAACGCTTGTGTAGTGGACTGGACCTATTCTGGCACCAATCAATATTCTTTTAGGACAGCAGCCACAGGAAATTTAGATAGGGATAAATACAAAGAAGTGGTATATGCAACCACAGCTAATCTAGATGTCTTCCAAGGCCAGAGTATTGCAGGAAATGTCATTGCACTTAATGGCAGTAATGGAGCACAGAAATGGATTTATCCTGTTCCAAATTCTGCCGGTATATTCTCTTCACCGGAGATATTTGATATAGATGGTTACAATGGGAATAATGTCGTCTTTGGCTCAGATGACGGAAATTATACTGTTTTAGAGTATAATGGAACACCTAAATGGACATGGCCATTAGGTGATTCTATCCGTAGTTCTGGTGCAATAGGCGACTTGGATGGCGATTTCCAGACTACAGAACTTGTGGTAAAGCATGCATCAACTGATGAATTCATGTTCCTGTCTGGCAATAATACTGCGCCAGTCATGACGTATATACCTAACTTCACCATTGATGAAAGGCAAATGTTCTCCTTAAGAAATCTTACGAATATCACTTCGTTTGATCAAGAGGGCGATCATCTTGATTATTATTATGGAGCACCTCTGGATGACAAAGCTGAATGGACACCTCTTTGCGATCAACAAGGCAACTACAGCATACTTGTGGAAGTCTCCGACGGCAATCTTTCAGACTGGCAGTATTTCAATTTAGAAGTATTAGACACCTGCGATGAGATCAATGCCTCAGATATGGCAGCAATGCATCTAAACAATAGAGATTATCTCATCAGAACCGCGATTGACAATGACGGTTACTATACCCTGCCTGACATCTCCTGGACCTTGGATGCAGGTGACGGAACCATCTACTCAAAAGAGAACAACACCATCTCTACAAGCAACCCTGTCTTCATCCAGCACACCTATCCCAATTGCAGCAACAGGACAGTGCAATTGAATATTTCCAGCCTCATCTTGAACAGAACGATAACAAAACTCTACAATATCAGCCTGCCTGATTGTCCTGTCCTGACGTTGGCTTATATCCCAAACATTACCTTCAACGAGACAGAGAATGCATCGATATATGCCAATGCTTCCTATGGTGACGGCAACTACACCTACTGGACCAATGACAGCAGATTCATCAATACGACAATACATGATTTCACATGGCAGACTGACTATGATGATGCAGGGTTCTACGTAGTAAGAGTCTTTGTCAATGACACCAGCGGTGAGACAGATTGGCAGGATGTATATGTAACTGTCCTCAACGTCAACAGGCCACCAGTATTCCAGCAGGAAAGCAATAAGACTATAATTATCTATAAGACACTCACATTCCAGCTGAATGCTACAGACCCTGACGGAGAAGCACTGACATATGGCGCTCCAATCCTACCGGAAGGCGCCACGCTCAACAGCACTGGCTATTTCTCCTGGACGCCGAATGGCTCGCAGACAGGGCAGTATACCGCAGTCTTCAATGTCAGCGACGGTCAGAATGCAACAATCATGTCTGTCACCATCACCGTCTTGCCGTTCATCGACTACTTCCCCTTCGGCAGTGGAATCGAGAACGGCACTCTCATCAGCCCATATCTCACAGACACGGCAATAAGCGGAGTGAAGCTGCTGCATAATGAGACAGACCTTCTCACGTTCATAGATTACAGCAAATATGACCTGGATCTTATATTTGACAATATGGATGATACTCTCATCTACACAAAAAACAATGGCACCATAAGCACAGGTTGGGATGGCAATGGCTATAATCTCACAGGAAATGCTTATCTGAAAGGTAATAAGCTCTTTATCAATGGTTCTGAAGACAAGACCTGGACTTTGGAAACTTGGATTTACCCAACACAACTCAACGGCAGCCAGCAGAGCATCATAGAGCTTGGAGATGAAGGCAGCTATGTCTATTTCGCATTGAGAATCACCCCCAACAATAAAGTGGGTGCCTATGGCAGCACCCTTCTTGCAGAAGGAAGTTCTGTGCTGAAGAACAACACATGGTATCATGTCATGGCAATCATGAACCCCAAAACAGCGACTATTGTCGTCAACGGCACCCAGGAAGCATCCTCTCCCATTGCAGGTGCAGGTCTTACAAAGAACCTTACTTTCTTTATAGGCAAGGAAGCAGGAAACCTGTCTTATACTCAATATTTTGTCGGTAGGATGGACAATACCAAGGTGTGGGATTCAGCATTGCCTTCAATCAGATGGCAGGATGCCATGTATTCAAGGCATTACAGAGCGCAAGGCATCTTTGCATCAAATATTTATGATTTCAAGGTGCCATACACTGTCATGAATATCACCTTATCCACCACAGAACCTGCAAACACTTCTATCACTGACCCCTTTTACAGGACAAAAGATGTGAACCAGACTGATTTGATATTCCATCTTGATTATGACAGCACCTATAACCCCTTCTTTAGTTTGTCATCGTCTATCACATTTACTGATCCTGAGTTCCAGTCAAGGAGGCTTGTGGAGAGAAGTGATGACAGGATACCCTTGGAGAACAAGTGGGGCTTGCTCAATAAAAAATGCGGTATTGAGGATGAGGTGGTAGGCTCCTGCTATATGAAGTACAATATCACTGCTCTCAACGCGAATCTTAATGGTGGGATAAGCTATCTTAACCACAGCAGGCTGAATATTCCAAACAACCAGTTCACCTTCATGATGTGGCGAAGGGAGTACATCAATCAATCAGGAGAGGTTGTGGTTGCGTGCAAGACCAATATCCAGGAGAATGAGGCAGAATACTGCTTCAGCATTGGCTCATCCCAGATGGTCACTCAATTGAATTATACGCTTTATGGAGGCGGCTGCCTGGCCATGTCGTCCTATCCACGGTTCTTTTACCGTGACAGCCAATGGCACCACTTTGTCTGGAGATGGAACGGCACCACCATCAGCCATTTTATAGATGGAATGCCCTCTTTGGTCTACGTAGGGGCAAACTGCAATTTGACATCATTGACACCAAATGATGCACCACTCTATATCGGCAATGAGAATGGCTCCATGAGCAATGAGGCATTGGCAGATTTCGATGATTTGTGGCTTTTCAACAGGTCATTGTCAGATGAGGAGATTATGCTCTATGCAGCCAAGATGAAGGGCAACTGGAACCTCTGGCAGCCTCTTGATCCGGAGGCTTATGTCAATGTGAGCACAGATCTGCTGCAGCTGAAGATGCTGTTTACCACCGCAGTAAGCAATCATACGCCTGTGCTTGATAACATTGCCATCAGCTATCTTTCTTAGCCATCGCTTTCACATACATCTCCAGCGCTTCCTCAGCCTCTTTCTTCGGCACTTTCTGCACGAGAATCTGGCCCTGGATGAGCGCGTAGTCTCCCACCTTGTATTTGCCGTCGATGATCTTTCCCGGCCTTTGCTCAGTTCCGTAATCCACAGTAGCCATGTCTCCTGTGATCCTTATTATCTTCCCAGGCACTAAGAGGCACATATCATTTCACCTGCACGCTGACTAATTTTATATCTGTGCCTTCCACCACTTTAGGTATGCTCCCGCATTTCGGGCATTCTATCATGAAATGGTCATGGCCGCGTTCCAGCACTTTTGGGTGGCCTGAAAAGCCGCACACGCACTTCGCTTTCGCTGCTTTTGTTATCTTGTTCAGTTTCCATCTGTAGGGCTTGATGGCTTCTTCAAGAGAGAAAAAGAACTCTTCCGGCGGCACATGGCCTAATTCTCCTGCCTCTACTGTGATGCCAACTACATCCTTCTGCTTCTTTGCCTCTTCAATGATCTGTTTCACGAAGATGAATTCATGGGTCATACTGATTCGGGGTTCAATGAGTTATTTAAATGTTGCTTTGAAACCAGGCATTTACTTCTTTCTCAGGCTTAGTGCGTTTCTTCGTATCTTTCCGTAAATCTTCCGGCATAAAACAGCAACCTTTATAAATTACAATGTATTACAATAGCATACGATGGAAATCATAACAGTCAGGTTCCAGGAAGACATCCTCAAGAGGATGGACAAGAGCATCAAGGAGAACAACTACAACTCCAGAACTGAGTTCGTGAGAGAGGCAGTCAGGGAAAAATTGGCGAATCTCTCTACTGACGAGCTTATTGCGGAATTCATGAAATACAGAGGCAAGGCAAAGAAGAAGACAACAGATGAGGAAAGGATGCGAATCAAAGAAGAGGTCGGCAGGGAGCTTCTGGAGGAATGGAGACAAGGCAAGTTCAAATGATCTCTTGTGGCCTTACTACTTTGACTATACCTGAAAGCTCATTGAAAAAATGCTTGTCCTGCGTTATTACTGTGGCATTATTGTTTCTTGCAAGAATAACCTGAAGGCAGTCTCCTACAGGGACATTCTTTTTCTGAGCTAATTTTATGGCTTCACTCATCTCCTTCTCACTAATCTCAACTTTTTCTAGGATTCCTGTCACATAGAGAACACCTAACATATCATTCACGTCTTTCTTCTCTGCATAATCAGATAATTCCTTCAACAGCACGTTGGAATACAGCACTTTGCTCTTCTCCTTGATGATTCTGGCAAATAGCCTAGCAGCATACCTCCCTAACGGATTCCCTTTCAGGCTTACCCTGTCTTCATAGAAATCCCTCCATATGCAGGAATCGAGCAGATATCTTGCCATAACCAGTACGTGTTTTTAGGCTTAATAAGTTTGCGTGGGGAAAAACCGGAGGATTTACGGATGGAATCGAATGTTTTACGTCATTTTGCTGTTTTTCCTACGCACTGTCCGAAGAGGAGTGTGGGGGTGCTAAGGCCTTTAAGCTCCGGAACGATAAAAGCCTAGCTCTCCCGCACGAAACTCTTCTTCATAGGCGTAAAGAACAAACCGAATATTACACAATCCCCTTTACTGTTAGAAACGTTTTTATACTCTCTGTCCGCCTCTTCATAAAAAAGAGGTCACTATGGAAGAGGTTCTTACTAAGCCGGAATGGATCAAAATCAGATTTGAAGAGAATGATGCCTTCCAGGCGATAAAAGAGGATGTGGCCAGGAAAGGCATGGCTACTGTCTGCCAGAGCGCCAGATGCCCGAATATCCATGAATGCTGGGGCGGTGGGACAGCGACTTTCATGCTGATGGGCGATACCTGCACTAGGGGGTGTAGGTTCTGTTATGTCAAGACACACCCAAGGCCTCAACCTTTGGACAGTACTGAGCCTGAGAAGCTGTTGGACTCCATCAAGCGCATGAACCTCTCCTATGTTGTGCTCACGTCTGTGGATAGGGATGACCTGGAAGACCAGGGCTCTGGACATCTTGCTCGTTGCATTGCCTTCCTTAAACAGAACCTTCCTCAACTGCGTATAGAGATACTCATCCCAGATTTCAGAGGAAACAAAGAGTGCATCCAAAGGATAATCGACGCAAAGCCTGATGTCATCGCGCATAACATCGAGACAGCAGAGCGTTTAACACCAACAGTAAGGGATCCTCGTGCTGGCTATCATCAAAGCCTCTCTGTCTTGGAGCATATCAATAAGACTTCTCCAACAACCTACACCAAAAGCTCCATCATGGTTGGTTTGGGAGAAACAAAAGAGGAAGTTGAGAAAGCTATGGATGATCTGCGCCATGTGGGGGTGTCTTTCCTGACGCTGGGACAGTACCTCCAGCCGTCTAAAAGACAGCTTCCTGTCAGGCAGTATGTGGATAATGATACTTTTAAATATTATCAGCAAGTCGGTATGAATAAGGGATTTTCCTCTGTAGCTTCAGGGCCTTTCGTGAGGTCCTCCTACAGGGCTGGAGAGCTGTTCATTTCCTCTCTCCTCAATAAAAGAGGTGGATAATGTGCCTGAAGAAGTAGCAGCACAGTTCAGTGTCAAGAAGGTTTCTGTCATGGACATAGAAGGCAATATAGACGGCAATCTCATGCCAAACCTTTCTGATGACGATATCTAGACCATGTACTGGTATATGAATCTTGCACGCCTACTCAACAACAAGATGCTGAATATGCAGAAAGTCGGGCAGTTGGGGACTTTCGCATCCATCCTCGGCCAGGAAGGAGGGGAGGTTGGATTGGCGTATGCCATCAAAGACCTCCAGAACATCTGGCTTGTGCAGAGTTTCCGAGAGACTGCTGTTCTTGTCGCAAGAGGAGTGCCTATGGCGAACATCCTGCGCTATTGGGGCGGCTATGAACTGGGCAGCAGCCTGAAGAAAGAGATGAAGATACTGCCTGTCAGCATCCCTATCGGCAGCCAGAACACTCACGCTGCAGGCATCGCACGTTCTCTGCAGATCAAAGGAGAGAAAGGTGTTGTCTTTTCCTTCTTCGGAGACGGTGCATCATCAGAGGGAGAGACCATGGAAGCCATGAATTATGCCGGCGTGTATAAGGCACCTGTGATCTTCTTCTGCCAGAACAATCAGTGGGCAATCTCTACACCCAGGGCGATACAGACTGCTGCGCAGACCATCGCGCAGAAAGCCATAGCATTCGGATTTGACGGAGTGCAGGTTGATGGGAATGATGCGTTTGCCGTGTATAGGGTGGTGAAGCAGGCTGTGCAGAAAGCATTGGACGGAGGAGGCCCCACTTTCATCGAAGCCCTTACCTATCGCATAGACCACCACACCACTTCTGACGACTGGCACAGATACAGGTCTGCTGAAGAAGTGGAGGTATGGAAGCATAAAGGGCCGATAGTGAGGCTCTACAACTATATGATGAAGAAAGGTATCTGGAACGAAGAGCATGAGAAGGGTTTGCTGGAGGATGCCAGGAAGAAGGTGGAAGAGGCAGTGAAGGAGTATGAAGCCACGCCTAAACCGAAAGTGGCAGAGGTCTTCGATTATACCTATGGCAGCATGCCTGCAAACCTGCAGGAGCAGAAACAGCAGTGGCTGAAGTTCTGGGGTGAGCAATAATGCCAGAAAAGAATATGGCTCAGGCCCTGAACCAGGCATTGTTCCAGGCTATGGAGAAAGATGCTGCTGTTGTTGTGATGGGTGAAGATGTCGGCAAAGACGGCGGTGTGTTCAGGGTGACAGAAGGGCTTCTTGACAAGTTCGGCAAGGAAAGAATCATGGATACTGTGCTTGCCGAGGCAGTGATTGTTGGGGCTGCAATGGGCATGGCAGTCAATGACCTCAAGCCGGTGGTGGAGATACAGTTCTCAGGCTTCCTCTATCCTGCAGTGCAGGAGATGATATCCCATGTCGCAAGGATGAGAAACAGGACAAGAGGCATGTTCACGTCGCATATGGTGATCAGGACTCCGAATGGCGGAGGTGTGAATGCTTTGGAACATCATTCTGAGGCTATGGAAGCGATGTGGTCACACATCCCAGGGCTTAAGGTGGTGACTCCTGCAACGCCGTATGATGCGAAAGGGCTGCTTCTGTCAGCAATCAAAGATCCAGATCCAGTGCTGTTCCTGGAGCCTATCAAGCTCTATAGGGCTTTCAAGCAGGAAGTGCCTGACGAGTATTATGAAGTGCCTCTCGGAAAGGCAAGGGTTGCGAAAGAAGGCAAAGATATCACGATTGTTGCCTGGGGTGCCATGGTGCCTGTGGCAGAGGATGCTGCTTCGCAGGTGAAATATTCCTGCGAGATCATAGATCTGCGCACTATCAGCCCCTGGGACAAGGCTGCTGTCCTCGCTTCAGTGAAGAAGACAGGCAGGTGTGTGGTGATACACGAGGCCATCAAGACCATAGGCTTTGGCGCAGAGATTGCAGCCAGCGTGCAGGAAGAGGCAATGCTCTCTCTCAAGGCTCCTGTGGGAAGAGTCACTGCTCCTGATGTCATAGTGCCTTTATACCGCTCAGAGCATTACTACAGGCCAAACAGCGATATGCTGCTCAAGAAGATGAATGAGATCATGAACTTCTGATGACTATGGCTTTCGAATTCACGCTCCCGGACGTTGCAGAAGGGTTGGTAGAGGCAAAGCTCGTCTCCTGGAAGGTCAAGGAAGGGGATGTTGTGCAGGCCGACCAGCCTTTGTGCGAGGTGGAGACAGACAAGAGTGTTGTGGAGCTGCCAAGCCCTCGTGCAGGGAAGATATCCAAATTGCATGCCTCTCCCGGAACTATGGTGAAAGTTGGTGCTGTGCTGGTGACGTTCGACGACAATTCTGGTCCAGCATCTGTCGCTTCTGCTCCGAGTGCAGCTCCTGTCTCTCCTCCCAGCGCTCCTCCAGCACCAGCTCCTGTTGTTTCTCCTGCTTCTCCCTCACCTGCACCCCAGGCTGACTCTTCATCTCCGTCGGGAAATAGTATCATATTGCCAAAGGACAGAAAACTGGCAGCAGACCTTGGTGTAGATATCTCATTGCTCAAAGGCACTGGTTCAGGAGGAAGAATCACCGAGGAGGATGTAAGGGCAGCATCAAAAGGCACTGTGGTGAAGAAAGTGGCGGTGGAACAGGCTGCTGCTGACGAGGTGAAAGTCTTTGACTGGAGAGAGAATTTTGAGATCGATAAGATCACCGCTACTCTTACGAAGAAGACACAACCTTCTGTTTCTGAGGCAGTTAAAGCTCCTGTCTCTCAGCCAACCCCAACCAGCTCTTCAGCGACGGCCCCGGCTCCAGTTCCTGCACGGGAGGGAGACAAACGGATAAAGATAGAGAGCGTCAGGGCAGCCATCAAGAGGAAGATGGAGCAGTCCTGGAAGACCCCCCAGGCGACATTGGCCATGGATGTCAATGTGGATGCGCTTATCGCTGAGAGGAACAAAGTCAAGGAAGAGATGAAGGCCAAAGGCATCAAGCTGACGTATCTTGCGTATATCGCAAAAGCGGTTGCAGCAGCATTGGAGAAATTCCCCTATTTCAACGCGAATGTGGATGATGCAAGCAATGAGATCGTCGTGAAGAAAGACATCAATGTGGGCATCGCCACAGACACTGAGCATGGGCTGATGGTGCCGAACATCAAAGGCTGCAACACGAAGAGGATATCGGAGATCGCAAAGGACATCCAGGTCCTTGCAGGGCTTGCGAGAGAGAGAAAATTGGGGCCTAAGGAGATGTCTCAGGGCACCTTCACCATCACCAACGTGGGAAGCTTCGGAGGCACTGGCGGGACAGCGATATTGAACTATCCGGAAACAGCTATCTTGACTGTCTGCAACATCAGAGAGGAAGTGCATATGGTGGAGGGAAAACAGGTCGTGAAGAGCCTCATGCCGTTGCTGGTGACATTCGACCATCGCATCATCGACGGAGCAGATGCAGGAAGGTTCCTGAATTTCCTGAATGAGAACCTCTCTAATCCAGCATTGATGCTGAACGGGGTGCTCTGATGGTAGTAGGGCAGGCAGTGGGGAGCGTCGATGTTGCCATAGTGGGAGGCGGCCCTGGAGGATATGTGGCTGCCATCAGGCTGGCAGAATTGGGCAGGAAAGTGACTGTCATCGACAAGGAAAGTGTCGGTGGAGTATGCCTCCATCACGGCTGCATCCCCACGAAAGCGTTGATCCATGCAGCTGACATCTATAAGGATTCTAAGGCATCTTCTGAGTTGGGAATAACTGTCTCCGGCGTGAATCTTGATTTCAAGAAGACCCAGGAATGGAAGAAGAGCATAGTCTCAGGCCTTGACCAAGGGGTAAGAGGATTGTTCAAGCACCATGGTATCCAGCTCATCAGGGCCCATGCTTCGTTTGAATCTTCTGAAAAACTTAATTTACAGCCTCTCGGCGAGGAACATCTGGAATTGAACGGACTGGAGTTCAAGAAATGCATCATTGCCGTTGGCAGCAAGGAGAAGATGCTGCCTGGAGTCGCTGTGGACGGGCAGAACATCCTGACTTCAACGCATGCCATCGAGATGGACAGGATACCGGAATCAGTCTTGGTGATCGGCGGTGGCTATATCGGCATTGAGCTTTCACAGATGCTGGCGAAGTTCGGCTGTAAAGTGGTGGTGGTGGAGTTCCTGCCGCGCATCATCACCATGATTGACGGCGAGATGAGCGAGATAGTCAGGAAGAATCTTGCAGAGATGGGAAGTGTCGTGCATCTCAACACGAAAGTGGAGTCGTGCAGGGTGGAGAACGGAAGAGTCTTGACCA
>CAZTOO010000019.1:0-10247 GCA_964615215.1 uncultured Methanosarcinales archaeon | reverse complement strand
CAGAGCTCTTCCTGTCGTCAGAAGACGCTTTCCATTCGCACTTGAACACCGGATAGCTCCACGCTTTCTTCTCCTTCTCTCCCACGGTGAAGAGATGGCCCACTGCGCATGCCACCACAATGTCTTTCTTTCCGTGCGTCACCTTATAGTAAGGCACGCCAGCCTTGGATTCCTTTATTGCCTTGCCGTCTGCCAGTGCGTCAGCGATCTTTTTTGCAGCTGCAGGCTTCTCTGTGATGATCAGTTCATACCGCATAGTTGCCTGAATTTTGCCTTCGTTATAAAAAGATTTTGATTTTGCTGTTTTTCAATGCTTTTATGCGCTTGCATTTCTCGTCGATAAAACCACACTTTTGCTTCAGACCCGGGGATTCCTGTTTGTTGGGGGCCTTGAACCTGTTGGAGAAGACGGTTTTTTCTGCGGCTGCGGGCCGAATCCCGACGAGAAATCAGGCAGCGGCTTGCCTGGGGAATCGAAGGTTGGGGTGGATGGGGAAAAGCTGCCGGATGCGCCTGAAAAAGGGCCAGCTTTGGTTTCTGCTTTCCTTGCGCCACCTTCGTCCTCTTCAAGGATCTTTGGGTCAGGAATCCACAGGTCAAGCAGCTCTATGAAGCCGTAGTAGAGCGGGAAGTAGAGGAGGATGGCGATGAAGAAATGCCAGTCCATCTTCACAATGCCGTACACAATGGGCGTGAACATCAGCATGACATAGGTCACTCCTCTGATTCTGCCGAAGAACCTGATGTATCTCTTCCCTTTGATGCCATGGATGATGATGGTGAGCCCGTATCCAAGCACTATCACCGCCACCGTGTATTTGAATATGGTCTGCCAGCCGAACTTGATGGTGCCTTCTGCCAGCATACGGCTGAGATAACGCAGCCAGTCGATGCCTACCCACAGCATCACTCCGCCGTTGGAGATGGCATTGCCGAAACTTGTGGACCTTTTTTCTTGGAAGAACTCTGCCAGCACCCATGATATATAGATCGGGATGATGATCCACAGCGTTTCCAGGTTATGATAGGGCGCCACAAACAGAGAGGCCCAGATGACAAGGTATTTCCAGAGGAACAATGCTGCCATGATGATGGCGTGCCAGGCTGAGAGCACTATTGGCATGAAGAGATTGGTTGTGGACATACCTCTCTCTTAGGATGAGGAATATTTAATGGTTTCTTATGGCATTGATCCGAATGATACGTCGTTTGTTTCCTTCCTCCCTTCATTTCTCGTGTTTTATTCCCCAGGACCTGACTACCTAACAGCCCCACACTACTCTTCTTCGTCTTCTTCAGATGCATCCACAAACTAAGAACTATCCGAAGAGTAAGCTTCTGTTACTATGCTCTTAAAGCTCTGCTCCTAGACCGTAACAGTCCAGACACCCACGCTGCTTTTCTTCTTCTTTGCAATGGCAGAGAGCCTGTTTCTCAGCCAGGGCAGAGGTGAAAATGGCAAGAAGATTTATATAGGTGAATAGCCTAACCAGCCCTATGGCATTTAACAAGTGGGGACACTTGGGATGGCTTGGAGTGCTGGGCCTTTTGGGCTATGTATGGCCATGGGGTTGGTGGCTCTTCATCTTATTTGTCCTGTTTTTCCTGGGCGCCATACCTGAAAAATAATCTCGTGCAGTATGGCCTGGAAAGAGCAAGAGATTGAGATATTCTTAGTTTTATCTACAAGAGCACAGTGATGTGATGCTCGTCTTTTTTCAAGTCCTTTCTGACAGATTGGGGTGCAGTGCGGAAGGCTCAGTCTTTAGCATTCCGAACGATAAAAGTCCAGACCTCACTTCACTCTGAAGAGTTAGTAACGAAAGGAACAGAAATGAACGATTATACCCACACTATATTATATTCTGCGAGATGTCCAATGCTTTTACAGAATGCGTCAATGCTCCCATAGAGATCACATCGACTCCTGATGCTCCATACTCTTTGAGGTTGCTCTCATTGATGCCGCCTGATGCTTCTAGAATGACAGCATCTCTCAACTCTCTCTTCTCCAGTTCTTTCACTGTTTCCTTTATCTGCGCAACACCCATATTATCAAGCATGATGATGTAGGGCATGGAAGGGTCTTTCCTGGCAAACTCTCTGAATATCTCTGCACACTGCACTGCCTCTTCCGTGGACTTTGCCTCTACCTCGATGAAATGGGAAAGCTCTCTTGACTTGAATGCAGAAGTGACTGCTTCCTTTATGGGATTCTTTGCTCCCAGCTTCTTCAGCATCTCCAGATGGTTGTCCTTGATGAGGAAGCTCTCATATAGTCCCAGCCTATGGCTGTAGGCACCGCCGTCTTCCACTGCCCTCTTGTCGAGCATACCGAACTGGACTTTGCGCGTGGCTGCGAGCATGACTTTTGTCCCATTGAGAGATTTCACCAGCCTGTTCGTCGTTGTCGCGATGCCTGACATCCTCTGGAGGATATTAAGGCCAAGGCGCTCGAACCTGAGGAGCGTGAGGTAATTGCCTTTGATCTCCATGATGGTGTCGCCTTTCTTTACGGCATCGCCATTCCTTTTCTTTATCACCGTCTCAGCATTGTATTTCCCGTAGATGTAAGCCACTTCTTCACTGCCTGAAACTATTCCTGGCTCTTTCGCCAGGACCTGGACCTGGGCTTTCTTCTTTTCAGGTATGAACAGCTCTGAGGTCATGTCCTCCTGATTGTTCAGGTCATCATGGAGGAAGAAATCTACCATGAAAAAAAGGCTGCTGCAGTAGTTGTGGTTCTTCAGCGAGAGCTCTTTCTTTCTGGAATAGGCTTTCTCAATCAGTTCTTGTGTTGGCATGGGATTCTTCAAACCTCTTAGATGAGGAGCTTGTAAAAGGCGCCTATCGAGGTGACAAGGCCGGCAATCAGAAACAGCAGGTCATACATAAACCCAATGCCGACAATGAAGAGGGAAACACCAATGAAGGACAGGATGAGACCTATGACAAAGAGGACTGTGCCCCCTATCACATTCTGGTTTATCATGTTCTCAACCTCTTAAGTGCCTTATCCATAGACATAATGCCCTTAAATATATAAACTTTCCCTTGGTTTTGTCCTCTTTTAGCCATATCAATACACCCTGGCGAATTTGCGCCAGAGCAAAACGACTGTCGGCACTATGCCTATCAGGTAGCCTACCACTGAAAAGGTGGTGAGACTGACAGCCATGCCTCCCCTCAACAGCATCTCCCCAACACCATAGATGCCTTCTTCAATGGCGATAGCTGAGAGAGCGCATCTCTCTTCTGTGTCATCGCTCACTATCATGAGCAGGAAATACACTATCATGACTCCTATACCACCCATGAGCGCGACAATCAAGAGCGCTGCCTCTCCTGCAGGGAGTTGTGTGGGGAGTGTGACATTCCATTTGATGTAGCCGTCTCCTCCTAACGCTACCAACGTGATGAAGTGAGAGTACTCATGGATAGGCACTGCCACCAGCATGAACACCACCCAGTTGATGATGAAGTTGATGACAAACTTCAGGCCTGAGTGATAGGGCAGTATCTTCCTGATCTTTATGGGCTGGAATATCTTGACCACCTGCCATTTATGTTCTTTTTTGCCTTTATAACCTTTTCCATAAATAGGGTTATGGACACCATATCGGTTATATATCCTTACAGATGACGAATCTGAGGAGTAAGCCTTGGCTTAAGGTCTATTCAGCTTTGTTCCAAAGCTCTCCGCGTTCCGTGGCTTTAAAGGAAAAAGCATCCCCACACTCCTCTTCAGAGTAGTCGGTGGTAGAAAATCAATACTTCCATAACGAACCCTCCGAAGAGTAAGCTTGTGTGCCTAGAGCTCTTACGGCCTAGGAAACGCAGAACGCTAACTGCTTTTTTTCCCACACTGCCCATAAAAGAGCAAAAACTATAAACACACCCTCCTTGTCTTTGACCATGAAGAAGGAACTGGCCAACCAAGTGGGGCAATGCTTATCAGACATGCTCAAGAAGAAGGCTGAATACATCATCCTCCGGCAATTGTCTGCCAGGGTAATGATTGAGGAGAAGGCATTCCTTCCATTGGAAAAGATGAAAGGAAAGGGAGCTTTCCCTGTTTCTTTTGTTGATGGCGGCAATGCAGAGGTTCTGGGCTCTTCCACGTTCTCCCTCCAACTCATCCGTCTGGGGGCTGTCCTGTTCCAGGGCAAAAAAAGGATGAAGAGCGTGAGGAAACAATTCTTTGTGCTGGTCAGTCTCCATGGTGAACATTACCAGACAGAGATATTCGGCGACACGCTCTTTACACCTCTGACGTTCTCCCTCAGTGAACAGTCCCTGAAAATGGGCAATGATGATGTTGCTCCTGCAAGCATAGGGAATGCCTTCAGGCGCTATGCAGAGCTTGCTTTCGCTGCAGAGCTGATGAAGAAAGAGGATTCCTCTCTCCTTGTCCTTGACGGTAGCCTTGCCTTGCGGTATCCTCACGAAGAAGAGTTCTTTTCAGGTCTGGCAGATGTTTCAAAAGAGAAAAACATCCCTTTGCTCTTCCTTTCAAAAAGCACCAGCACGTGCTGTGACAACAATCTGCCTGCGTCCTATTGCCTTCTTGAACGACTGCCTGGGAAAGCATGGCTCTATCCGTGCGGAACCTATCCGGACAGCAGCCTGAAGAATGGCACTCGCTATGAAGTCAGTTTTGTGCATCTGCATCCGGATTCCTCTTTCGTGTTCATGGCAGAATATATCGGCCAGGGCAAGGAGGTCCTTTCTTCCCTGCTTGAACACTCTTCAGACCCTGCTTTCCTGGGCTATCCTTATGGGCTGGTGGTTGCCGATGGACTGGCGAGGATACCGCATGAAGAGACAAAACAGCTGGCTTCTTACCTGACAGCGACCATGAAAAATACGAAAGAGCTCCATCTTCTCCTCAAGAATACCCATAGCGTACTTGACAGCATGAGATTCTAATGCTCTATTTATTCAATAAGTTTAAGTAGTAGCTCTTGCTTAGCCCTTTCTGATCTTGCTGATAAAAAAGAGTGTGCAACCATGTCTGATGCGTATGATGTCATAACAGTAGGAAGCGCAACAGTAGATGCCTTCATCACCACAGACTCAGAGCTCGTGAAGATTAAGACAAGAGAGCATGAGGAAGACCTGATAGCATACCCTTCAGGGACGAAGATACTGATTACTGACCTCACCTTCTCCACAGGCGGCGGAGGCACCAACACCGCTGTCTCTTTCTCACGGCTCGGGCTGAAGACAGGCTTTGCAGGAAGCCTCGGCAATGATGAGAACGCACAGAAGATCATCTCTTTGCTCGCGAAAGAGCGGATAGACTTCCTCGGCCATCAGGTGAACAGCCAGTCAGGATATTCTGTGATACTGGACAGCATCGAGGACGACAGGACCATACTGACCTTCAAGGGGGCAAACACCTTCTTTTCCGTGGAAAGCCTTCCTCTCCAGAGATTCAAAGCCAGATGGTTCTATTTCTGTAGCTTTGTCGACCATGCCTTCCATGAGCTGGAGAAGCTTGCAGACTTCGCGCAGAAGAACAGCATAAAGGTGGCGTTCAATCCCAGCTCTTATCTTGCGAAGCAGGGCAAGGGGCTCCTGGCAAACATCCTTTCGAAGACCACAGCATTGATACTCAATACAGAGGAAGCTGCCTATCTCGTCGGGACGAACACCCCAAAGGACACCCTTAAAGAGCTCTCTGCGCTGGGGCCCCAGACTGTGGTGGTGACAGACGGCAAGAATCCTGCCTCTGTCCTGCATAAGGGTGCCATGTACAAGGTTCTGCCTCCCCCCGCCACAGTGGTGGAAAGCACAGGAGCCGGAGATGCGTTCGGCAGCAGCTTTGTCGCAGGACTTGTCATGAAGGACGACCCGGTATATGCCATGAAGATGGCGCTCATCAATGCGCGCTCTGTGTTGAGCTGGCATGGCGCCAAGGAGAAGCTGCTGACAAAAGAAGCAGTCGAGAGCATCATGAGGGACGAGCAGTTCCGGATAGAGCAGCTCTAAGCTATGGAACATGATCAGTAAGGAGTTCGGTGCGGTTATTTTTGCATTCCTGTTTTTAGCTGTCTTGGTAGGGCTCTTTGTGCCTCCCCATCACAAGGATTCTGTGATGCAACCTACTTTGAGGCTGGAGCAGTCTGTGTTTGCCGATAGAGTCACCCCCATCAAGCTTTCCTCCAGCGACATAGACATCTACTGGGGCCATGATTTCGTGTATTACCTCAATTTCTACAACGACCATGGCGGTGATGAATGGCAGATGGACCTGGTGTGCGAGGATAAGGAGAAGTTTGTCCTGACGAACGAGACGCTCTATACCGAGAAGAAATTTGTGAGCACCAGCGAGAACGAAAGGTTCAAGTTCGTGATCTCCAAGGAGGCGTTCGTGAATGCCCTCAATATGAGCAGCAACTGCACCATCACGTTCACTGCCCAGGAGCATGACATTATGCTTTCCAAGAACATCACGCTCTCGGTGGTGAGGCTCCAGAAAGACCCCAGCCTGGTGCTGACTGACACTATCGGGAGGGTTGTTGCAAAATTTCCGGAAAATGAGAGCAACAGCACGGATTAAGGAAGTGCGCGCGCTGCCACGAGAAGTTCCTGGTTGTCTATGCCTGTGGTATAATTGACGAAATTGATGAGGTTCCTGACATTCTGGCGCACACGCTGCTCACCATCATCAAGAAGCTGGTGCAATGCAGCATGATGGCTTTCAAGGAAAGGCTGTATGTGGGCAGGCAACGAATATCTCGAGAGGAGCGTCCTACCGTGCAGAAAGTGGTTTGCTTCATCAGCCATCTTCCTGTACCTTTCCCCAGCCTGATAAATCCCCTCAATGGTCTGCTGCAGGTATAAACAGAAATGATCAACAAGCGTTGCAGGCCTGTTCTCCACATTGATAAAATTCGGTTTGCGCATGAACGTCCCCACTATATATCTCTGCTCGTCCCAATCACCGAAACACATCGTGCAGGGATAGTCCAATTTCCTCTGTAGGGTGATTAACGATCCACCGAACAGTTCTCTGGCAAGCCCGTTAGGCTCCACATCTCCTGTGAACACTTTTGTCCCTGCCGCAGAATTTGTTGTTTTCCAATCATGAGCTGCCACATAGACAGCATGGTAGCCGAACAATTCCAACATCCTTCTTGGTGTGAGGGAGCGTTCCTGAAATGCTTCGAAAATCTCTTCCATCACCGCTTGCGGGAGATTCATCTTTGTGCACTCTTCGACAGTCCTTGCCAGCGTCGGATTATCAGGATTGTCTAAGAAATAGGAGATCCCCTGGCTCAGGCCCCTGCCGATGATGAGCGCATCCTTCCCCTCTGTCTGGGGCTGGTGTGTGTAGGTGGTGAACAGCAGCAGAGGATTCATTGTCAATATGCTGGCTGCTTCCTCAGTGACTGAAGCATCCTGATTCTTAACCAGGCTTACGAGAGTTCTTATGCGCCCCTCTTCCACCACCCTCAGCAAGGGAGGCACCAATGGGGCACGATAGAGTGCCAGTGCTGTAGCTGCAATCTTCCAGTATTCTCTGCCATACGTCTTATGCAGCGCTGCAAGATAGGCAGTCTTGCCGCCTGCTTTCTCTGCAAGCCGATCACTCACACTTTTCATGCCGCACTCTAGAGTCAATGTCCTGTCTGCATCCATAGCTACTGTATTCTCAGGAGTAAGATGCGGCGTATCAGAACCAGTTTCCGCACCTGCTGCTCTTTCCTCAAGTCTCGCATCTCTCTCTAAAGTATCCATAGCCTTGTTTTTCTCTCCTCTCTTTAAAAAGTTTACCTTCTGAACAGCAATAAATATATACTACCAAACCCATTTTTCAGGCATGGCAAGGAAGATTGCTGCGTTTTTCGATGTTGATAACACCCTGCTCAAAGGCAATACCGGTGTGATTTATGCCCGTTATCTCAGAAAGAAAGGAAAGCTGCCTTTTTCTGTGATGCTGGAGATACTCTGGCTTGCCTTCCTCAACAAGATCAACCACCTGAATTATGACGGCCTTGCCAAGAAATTGTTCCATATCCTTGCAGGCCATACCGAAGAGGAGATGCAGGGCATCATCAGGGACTGCTTCGAGAATGAGGTCAAACCCCTTATCTATGAGAATGCCAGGAAGCAGATTGAGGAGCATAAGAAGCAGGGCCATCAGATAATACTGGTGAGCGCATCGCAGTCTGAGATTGTGGAGCTCTTTGCGAAAGAGCTGAAAGCTGACCATTTCTTCGCCTCTACGCTGGAAAAGAAAGGAGATGTTTTCACAGGCAATCTCTCCGCGATCCTCTACCACGACAAGAAGGCAGAGGTCGTGAAAGAGTATGCGAAGAAACAGGGCATAGACCTCAAGCAGAGCTTTGTGTATAGTGACAGCTTCTCAGACCTGCCTTTATTGCAGCTGGTCGGGAATCCTATTGCGACAAATCCTGATTCTAAGCTGAAGAGGTTTGCGAAGAAGAACGGCTGGAAGACCATTCATTTCTTAAGCACCAATACATAGCGGTAGAAATTGTTTTGGACGAAGAATCTGAATCTCTGTTTCACTTTCCATCCGCTCTTCCTTATGACCGGCATGATGCTGAGGAAAGACGGCATGCAGATGACTATCGTATTTGTTACCTTCCTGGCGTTGATGAGGAACTTGCTGTAGAGTGCAGGGATGTCCCCTTTTCTCGTGTTCTTTCCGTAAGGGGGGTCGGTGACTATGGCGAAACATCTTCCTTTTATTGTGCATGCATCCTGTTTCTTTGTCGGGATGCTCAGATGATAATGTTTCAGGTTCTGCCTGGCTTTTGAGAGCATATCCTCATCGATATCAGAGCCTTCTGCCCTGATTCCCATAAGGCCTGCCTCTATCAGGATACCTCCTGTGCCGCAGAACGGGTCAAGGATTCTGGCCTTTTTGTCGGCTCCTGATATATTCACCAATGCCCTTGCCAGCTTCGGCTGCATGGAGATGGGGGAAAAACCAGGGCGCTTATGCGGCCTGCGCGAGGCAAAATCATTCCTGATGTCCCTGAAGTGCAGGCAGGCAATCACATATTTCCTGAGAGAATAGAACTCGAACTGCGTTGTGGGGCTGGTGAGGTCAACTCTCGGCTTCCGGAGCCTGTCCCAGATGAGGTCTGCAAAATCCTTCTCCTTTGCCTTGTCTCCTCTGAATATCCTGACTGCGAAGCTCTTTCCATAGACCCTGTCCCAATCATATCCCTTTATGTGTTTCTCTGTCTCTTTCTCGTAGCAGACGAAGAGTATCCTTGAGACTTTCCTGGAATAGGCTGCCCTCCTGCAGAATTCTTCCATCCGTCTCTCAGGCAATGTCTGCGGGAACAGGTAATTGTCCTGCAGCACTTTCACTCCGCATTTCAGGAGAGCCTCTGCCTCTGTGCGCGCGAACTCGATGTCTTCCTTGGATGCCTCGATAATCCATTTCATAACCCTTCCCTTTAGGGCAGTCTTTATAAATTCTTTATGTTTTGCTGTCCTTATGGAGAAGAAAGCAAGAGGCAGGCCGAGGGGCAGCATCATCAGGCAGAATATGGTGGATCTGCTCTATCACCTCAAGAAAGCGTATGGGTATGAGATACACAGGCACTACATCAAACTTTTTTCTCCCTGTACGTTGCGCTCCATACATCATCATCTTAACTTCGGTCTGAAGACAGGGGAATTTGATCTTGTCGAGCAGAAGAAAGAGACAGGCAGCTTCTCCTGGGGCGATTCTGTGGAGAAATCCTATTATACACTAGGGAAGGAAGCCAGGCCGAAGAAGAACGAGAATATTGCGGAGTATGTCTCATCATTGAGACGCTGATTATCTTTTCTTCACCCTTATTTTTCTCAGGAACCCGTGCAGCGCAAACAGCTCTCTTTTCGTCAGGAAGCTCTTTCCTATCAGTTTCTTCCATACGACTCTCTGCGTCTCTCTCTTGGATTCCTCTGTGAAAGGAAGACGCTGGATGGCTTCCCCGACTTTCTTCAGGAACACCGCTTTATCTTTCTCGTCGGCTGGTACAACGAAGGAAGTGATGTTCTTTTCGTGCGCTGCAAGAGAGATCTCATACAACAATATGGCCAATGCATGGCTGATGTTCATGGAGGTGTATGCAGGCTGCACAGGTATCGTGACTGAGAAATCGCACAAGGCAATCTCCCTGTTCATGAGGCCGTGGCTTTCCCTGCCAAGGACAAGGCCTATCTTTGCTTTCCTGCTGGTGATGTAGGGTTTTATCATCTCTGCCATCTCTCTC
>CAZTOO010000018.1:0-10635 GCA_964615215.1 uncultured Methanosarcinales archaeon | reverse complement strand
ACATTTGTGGAGAACATAAGATTGAACTGTTTCGGTTTCGTGAGAGGATTGCCCTTCGGGCTCTTAACCCTATGCTGCCCTATGAGGTTCCAGAGCTCCTTAGTGTTCATTCCCTCAACATTTTTTCCCAGGGCATCTCCAATCAATTGATCTGCACGATAACGCTCCTTGGTCTTCTCATCTTCCACCAGGACATCTTCGAAGCTGTCTGTGTGGCCTGAGGCTTTCCATATCTTCGGGTGAGCAAGGATAGTGCCGTCTAGGCCGACCATATCCTCTCTTGACTGGACAAAGGTATGCCACCACTGCTGCTTGATGCTGTTGACCAGCTCAACACCGAACGGGCCGTAATCATAGAAACCTGCATAGCCGCCGTAGATCTCTGAAGAGGGATAGACAAAGCCTTTCTTCTTGCAGAAGACTGCCAATGCATCTACTGCTTCTTTCTCCGCTGCCCCTTTAGTCGGCTGTTTCTCTGTCATGGAAGCATGAAAGTGTGTTCGGTTTTAGTATTTTTCCTTTTTCGGGCCGGTTTCTGCATACCTGCACATCTTAGGGGGCCTTGCGGAGCAGGATGATAATCTCTGCACCTCTCCCAAGAGGCAGTATCCTGTGGAAGAGCTTATGAAATGCTCTGTCAGCTGCAAACATCACATTGAAGAACGTTCTGTTGTTCATGAAAGAGAGGTGGGCGGTATTCAAGAGGAACCCGACAAATGACAGGAAGAACGTACCGAATTCTGCCATACCGACAATGGCCATATCTTTGTTCTTCCCTATCTCCCTGAGCAATCTGGTCTTGTTTATCCTTTCTTCATGGACGCTGTCATCATTTTTCGGACGGAAGCGCTGAGGGAGAAGTGTAGATACCGAAAAAAAGTGGTCAAGAGCTTCGTGTAAGAAGAGAAATCCTCCTTTCTTCAGGAATGCCACGTCAGCAGTGAGGTTCCTCTCCTTTCTTGCTGTATGGTGGAGAATCCCAAAGTAACACAAGATATCCACACTTTCCTTCCGAAAAGGGAGCTTATCTGCAGAGCATAAGATATAGAGCGAATTCTTGTGGGGATTCCGAAAGCGGTTGAGCCTGAGTGCTTCAAAAGAGATGTCTGTCGCAACATAGAGGGTGTCTTTCCCGCAGGAGGGGGCCATATATGACCTGAAGGTGTACCCATCTCCACCCCCTACATCTATTATAGTCTTCCCTTCCAGATTCTTGGAGGAAACAATGCTCTTCAGCAGATGCTCCCTCTGCCAGATACGCTGTATCTTCCCGCGCTGCATCTCTATCTCTGTTGATTTCCGCTTTTTCGCGTTCTTGAGTATCTTCCTGTATTCCTGACTCCAGAACTGCTCATCCTCCCATTCCCAGATACCCTTCTTTTTGTTCCTATCGAGTATCCGTAAGGTGTTGGCCACTGAACGTTTCATGCCAGGGGCATCCCGAGGGATCTTATTTATCAAAGAGTGCTCTAAATCGTATCTTCTGGCATATTTCGGCAGGAGAATGGGGATTCTCCCCTTCACCGGATAGATAAGGCGGCATGACCTGCAATGAAACCCTACCATCCTCCTCTTTTTTTTTATCGGGGAGAGGGGTCTCCTGCAGTCTGGACATACCACCAGCCCTGACAGAGTTTCTAGATTATCCATAAGATTGCCTCATTTCTCCCTCAGCCAGGCGCTCTCTTCATCGTTGAGGTCAAGCCTGTCAGCCAGGGCTTCTGCCTGGACACGGTTCTTCTTGAAGATAGGCTTGAGGTAGGGAAGAGTGTCCTGCAAAGAACGCTTTGTTGAGGTGTGGGTGTAGCCTGCCAGCTTCTCTGCAATGCTTGTCCTTTTCATATAGCGCATCTTCGCATGCCACATCTTGAGGAGGCGGCCTGTGGGCGTATATGCTATAAAGTGTTTGTACTTCTCGTTTTTTGAGACTGCCACTCCAGCCGATATGAGAGCATGGATGTACACCAAAAAGCGCCAGTGCTGCCATCTCCGTATCCTGCCGCTGAAGACATCAGCACGCGAGAGCTTCTCATACGCCCTCTGGAGATCTTCAGGGCTGGTGTATTCTTTGGGCAGGTTTGCATCCATCCAGAGGAATATCTGGTCCAGATCCTCGTTGACATTGTCAAAGGCATATCTTGCGATGGAGATGTCTGTGGTCTTGAGCACCTTGAGGAGAGCCTGGATGATGGAATCTGTGCGGTTTCGCTCAGAGAGCTCTTTAATCTCCTCTTGGGTGAGTTTCCCGTCGACCGATAAGAGCTGGAGGTCGTTGATTGCAGCTCTCGCATCTCCTCCTGCAGCATGCGCCAATGCCTTCAATGCCTCTTCCTCTGCCTTGATATGCTCTGCATGCGCAATAGCCTTCAGGATGGTGAAGATGTCTGTGTAGGGCAGCTCCTTGAATTCGAGCAGCAGAGAGTGGTTCCTTACTGTCGCGTACTTATAGTCCCATGGATTGTTCATGGTGAGGATGATGGGGTAGGTGCTTTTCGCCATCAATGCCATGAGTGCCTGCAACCCTCCCCTGTCCTTGGTGCCTGAAAGGCTGTCTATCTCCTCCACCAGGATGAGCTTCTGCTTGAAGAAGAGGGACTGCTGCTTGAGGGAGCCTCCCAACGTCGCTTCTATGCTGGCTTTGTTCCTTGAATCTGAAGCGTTGATCTCAATAATCTCAAGGTCAAGATCTTTTGCCAGTGCATAGACTGCTGCTGTCTTTCCCACACCAGTAGGGCCATAGAGGAGGAGAGCTCTCTTCTTTTGTTTCTTATAATTCTTTATGAAATCTTTGAGTGTATGGAACTGTTCCCTATGGCCTATAACCTGTTTCTCTGTCTGGGGCCGATACTTCCTTATCCAGGGATAGAGGTCTGGGTTTTTCTTTATCAGTTTCTCTTTTGGACCCCCTTTCTCTCCCAAGAAGGTATGGAGCGTTGTCATACGATGCCGTATATTCGGTCGGTTTAAATAATTATTCTAAAAGAAGTGGGCCTCTGATGCTTTTCCTGATGAGAATGGCCTTATACAGAAGCTTACTCTTCGGATGGTCTGTTTGAATGGTATAGTATATCTACAGGATACGACGAATACGAAGAAGAGGAGTGTTGGGAAGGCGCTATCAAACTTCGGGAAAGATGGAAAACAATGAGAATAGACTATATGTCTTTAAAACAACTTTTAAATAGGACCGATTCTTCTGCGGGCATACGTGAGGACTATGGCTGGAAAGAAAGAGATGCCTGATTTTCCGCAGGAATACAGCTTTGCTGACTCTGAGAAGAGATGGGTGAAGTACTGGGAAGAGCATCAGGTTTATCATTTCAAGAAGCAGTTCAGGAAAGGCAGGAAGAGCTATACTGTGGACACGCCCCCGCCGACTGTCTCAGGCAACATGCATATGGGGCATGCGTTCAGCTATGCCCAGCAGGACTATATCGTGAGATACCAGCGCATGAAGCAGAAGAACGTGTATTATCCGTTCGGGACAGATGACAATGGGCTGCCCACTGACAGGCTGGTGGAGAGGCTGAAGAAAGTACGCTCCAAAGACATGCCGCGCAAGGAGTACATCGACCTCTGCCTTGCCACGATAAAGGAGATAAAGCCTGATTTCATCTCAGACTGGAAAAGATTGGGAGTGAGCGCAGATTTCTCGAAGAGCTATTCCACCATCGACCCCCACTGCATCAGGACTGCGCAGAAATCCTTCCTGGACCTCTATAAGAAAGGCCATATCTACCAGCAGGAGACTCCAGTAAGCTGGTGCGTAAGCTGCCAGACAGCCATCGCGCAGGCAGAATTCGAGGACCTGGAGACCAGCTCCCATTTCAACGACATCGTCTTCAAAGTGGAGAGTGAGGATGTGGTGATCGCGACCACGCGCCCGGAGCTTTTGCCGAGCTGTGTTGCTGTGTTCTGCAATCCAGGAGATGAGAGATATGCAAGACTCGTCGGGAAAAGGGCGAAAGTGCCGCTGTTCGACAGCGAAGTGCCTATCCTTACCGACGAGAGAGTCAGTGTGGAGAAAGGGACCGGCATCGTGATGTGCTGCACCTTCGGAGACAAGACCGACATCGAATGGTGGCAGGAATACAAATTGCCCCTGAAAATCTCCATCGACAAAAGCGGACACATGACGGAGATTGCAGGGAAGTACGCAGGCCTGAAGATCAAGGAGGCACGGAAACAAATCATCGCCGAGCTGCAGGAAAAAGGGCTGCTGGTGGCGCAGAAGAGCATCACGCACATGGTGAATGTGCACGACAAATGTGGGACAGAATTGGAGTTCCTGAAGACGCCCCAGTGGTACATCAGGGTGCTGGACAAGAAAGAAAAGCTCCTGGATGCGACAAAGAAGATACAGTGGTATCCCCAGCATATGAAAGTGAGAATGGTGCACTGGATAGAGAACCTGCAGTGGGACTGGTGCATCTCCAGGCAGAGGCATTTCGGGGTGCCGTTCCCAGTATGGTATGACAGGAAGACGAAAAAGGTGATAATCGCGGAGGAGAAACAGCTGCCTGTCGATCCTTCTGCTGATGTTCCGCATGGCTATAAGAAAGAGGACATTGTGGGAGAGATGGACGTGATGGACACCTGGATGACAAGTTCCTGTTCGCCGCAGATCGTGCTGAACTGGATAGGCAGCGATGGGCAGGAGATACTCCCGGGCGAGTTCGATGACTATTATCCGACGAGCCTCAGGCCGCAGGCGCATGACATCATCAGGACGTGGGCGTTCTATACGCTGGTGAAAGGTGTGCTGCACAACAATGACGTGCCGTGGAAAGATATTGTCATATCAGGCCATGCCCTGGACCCGAAAGGGAAGAAGATGTCGAAGAGCAAAGGCAATGTGGTCAATCCGCGCCTGCAGATGGACAAATACAGCGTCGATGCACTGCGATTCTGGGCTGCCAGCTCCAAGCTGGGAGATGACCTTGCGTTCCAGGAGAAGGACCTTATCACAGGGAAGAAGACTGTCACGAAGCTGTGGAACGCCTCCAAGTTCGTGCTGTCGCACATCTGGGACTACAGCGGGAAGAAGCCGAAAGAGCTTGCGGCAATGGACAGGTGGCTGCTCACGAAACTGCACAGGATGGTACAATCAGCCACAGAGAGCTTTGAGGTGTATGAATACTCCAAGACGAAATTTGAGTCGGAGATGTTCTTCTGGAAGATCTTCTGCGACTACTACCTGGAGATCGTGAAGGAGAGGCTCTACAACCCGAAAGAGCGTGGTGAGGAAGGCAGGCTCTCTGCACAATACACGCTGTACCATTCACTCCTCGACGTTCTGAAGCTGTGGGCGCCCATCATGCCCTACATCACCGAAGAGGTCTATCACCTGTATTATCATGAGAAAGAGAAGCTTGCTTCCATACACCTGTCTGCCTGGCCTGCCTATGACGGGAAGATGATCGACGAAGAGGCTGAGAAGGCAGGGGATCTCGCCGTGGATGTGATCGGGGCGGTGCGTAAATTCAAGTCGGAGAAACAAGTAAGTCTGAAGAAGCCGGTGAAGTCATTGTCCATCGTGTGCGAGAAAGAGCAGGAGGAACTGTTGAAGAAAGTCCTTGATGATGTGAAAGCGACGTGCGGCGCTGCCGAAGTGGTGTTCGGGGGTGATATAGACAGGGAAACTGAGAACTTCAACTTAGGCATTGGTATAGTGATGGATGAATAGATTGCTGTTTTTTCTGATATGCTCTTTTTTCTGACGACGAATCCGAAGAGGAGTGTTGGGGAAGATTTTTCCTTTAGCGTTGGGCACCCAAAGCTTAACGGCCTGGGAACAGAAGCTTACTCTTCGAAAGAAAAAGAAAATCGATACAAAGAAGTGAGAAAACAACACGTGAAGGGGAAAGAAACGTGTTTAATTCTTCACTTCAACTCCGTCGATGAAAAGGCGTGTGACCATGCCCTGGCCTGTCTTGCTGACTGAGACCTCCACGTCCACTGTCACCGACCTGTTGCGGATGTTGTTTTCAATGATCTTGCCCTCCCCTTCTGGGATATAGTACGATTCGATGCCGTAACTAACGCGAAGCTGCGTCATGTCCTCTTTTCTCTCAAGCAACGACGCCGGAACCCTTTGGTCATAGCCTGTCTTCTCTACAGGCATAGGCCCTATCTCTTCTGCCTGCTGCTGGTTGTAACGTTCAATCCAGAGTATTCTGGCAGGGTCCTTGATATCGATATGCACGTAATAGACGTCGGTGTCCTGGTAAGGCTCTGCACCTTCATGAAACCAGTCCAGATAGTCTGATTCATACAGTGTCTCGTTTACGGCATAGGCAAACCTGAAAAGCATGCTTGTCTGGATATCCTGGACTTTCCCCCTCAGGAAAAGTCCTGTGGGCTTTGTGGATGCCAATGCAACAGGCTCTGCATACTTCTCCCCTTTCCTCAGCGAGAGATAGGCAGTCTGGCCCCTGCGGAACTGCTCCTGTATGGCAACATTCGTCTCATCAAGGGTGGAGATGTTGTAGTTCAGCATGACATAGTCGCCGGAGAAGAGGCTTTGCGGGTCGATAGGCTCTGTCTTGAGCAGTATCTTCTCCCCGTTGTCCTTGATGAACTGCTTTGATGCAATCATACCTAGGAGAAAGATGACCTGCACGGCCACGATGATGATGAACTTAACCTTTTGATTCAATGACTTCACCTATGAACTTACGTCTGCCTTTTTCCAGGTATATGCCGCCGGCGACGAGGATAATCCCTCCGACGATGAAGAAGATGCTCCTGTCGAGATACGCCCATGCGTAGCGGAAATACAGGGTGATGACCTCGATGACAAACACCACGATGGCAGCATTGATGTAGAGCTCTTCCTTGTCTTTGTAGCCTACGAATATGAAACCTAACAGCGTGAGGAACACCAGGATGCTGAAATAGACTGAGAAGAGCTTTGTAAGGCCGGAGTTCATCGCCAGGAGATAGGGGATGAGAAGCAGGATGATGATGGAAAATGAGAATGTCGATTCTGCTGTGGAGATGACATTTTCTGCCTTTCTCCAGTTGGTGACGGTGAGGTAGAGTGCTGCTGCAAACATGATGAGGGAAAGGATCAGGATGATGATGTTCTCCCTGCTGAACATGATGAAAAACACTCCTTTCGGCATCGTATCCAGGAACCATTCCATGGAGATGCTGTAGAGAGGCACTGTGATGCCCAGATAGCCCAGGAACTTGAAGATCTTGTTCAGGATGGGGCTTTTCTCATGGTGTTTTGCCAATGAGTAGATGATGACGCCGTAGAGCATCATGATCAGGAAGCTTATCCATAAGCGGTAATCCCAGTAATAGGAATGGTCGATGAAATAGAAGCCATTGTGGAACAGCCAGTAGCCTCCTGCCAATATGCTTAATGTGATGGCCATGACTGATTTGTAATTATAGGCGAGATAGACGAGGACTGCGAAGAGGGGGATGAACCAGTAGTTGGCATGCTCAAACCCTGTTGTCTCCATGGTGCTCCAGAGCCATGCCAGGACTACGGTGAGGGAGAGGATGATCTTTGAGCGCAGTGAGTAGGCAACAAGGAGAGCGCCTAAGCACCAGAACAATACACCATTCGGATAATGGGCATTGATATTATACATCTGGGCAATCAGGAATATGTTGGCTCCGAATATCAATGTGCCTAAAAGGACGAGGGCCATGCCTGTCTTCTCCATCTGCTTCTTGAACTTCAGGTAGAAGCCTGCTGCGTAGGATGCGAGGAGGGCTGTGATGAGAAGTATGACTCTCCAATACCTAGGGATAGTGCGCCAATTTGAGGCCACGAAGAGGATGATGCCTACTCCGATCAGGATGGAACCGAGAATGGAAAGGATAGCGACAAGTTTCTTGGAGCGGTCGACATGGATGTTGTAATGGCTGAGAATCTTGTCTCTCTGCGTCTCTGAGATGAGATTGCTTTTCCTCCATTTGGGCAATTCTTTCCGGAGCTGTTTGACAAAGTCTTTTTCAGACATTACATTCATAGTAGGTGATTTGGCTATATAAAGTTTCTGTATCGGCCAGGGGGATTGTTTGATTCTTTTTGGTGTGCTTTTACTTTTTCTTTAGAGGAGTGTGGGGAGGCAAGGGCTTTTAGCGTGGAGAACGATAATGGCTCTTAAACAAAAGCTTACTCTTCGGATAAAGAAGAGTACAGATGTCACATCCAGAATCAACTACACTTTCTTCCATCTCACTCCAGTCGGAGTGTCTTCCAGAACAATGCCTTGGGCCTTGAGTTGGTCTCTTATCTCATCTGCTTTCTTGAAGTCCTTGCTCTTCCTCGCCGCCTGCCGCTCCTGGACCAGCGCTTCAATATCTGCGTCGAGAGTGCCTTTCTCGTGATGCATCACTCCCAGCACGGTGTCGAAAGACAGCATAGTATGCTTGATGTCCTGGCTATCTTTGGCATTGAGCTCAGGCAGAATTTTGTTTATGGCGTTCATGAAGGTAAAGACTGCTGCCAACGCGCCTGAGATGTTGAGGTCATCGTCCATGCTCTTCTCAAAGTCTTTCTTTGCTGTCTCGACAGCTTTCCTGACATCTGCATGCTCTTTCCCCTCTTTCTTCGCCTTGATGATCTCATCCAGCTTGTCCAGGAAGTCATAGAATTTCTGCAATGTTTCTGGAATCTTCCTGAGGTGCTCCTCCCGGAAATCGAGCTTTGCACGGTAATGGGCTGAGAGCAATTCATACCGGATAGCTTTGGGATCATAGCCTTTGTCGAGGAGGTCTCTCAAGGTGAAGAAATTACCCAAACTCTTCGACATCTTCTGCCCATTGACAATCAAGTGTTCGTTGTGGAGCCAGTAATTCACAAACTTCTTGCCGTGAGCTGCCTCGCTCTGCGCAATCTCGTTGGTGTGGTGAGGGAATATCAGGTCCACGCCGCCGGTATGGATGTCAAACGGCTGGCCGAGATTCTCAGAGCTCATGACGCTGCATTCAATATGCCAGCCTGGCCTTCCTTTGCCTATCTCTGTATCCCAGAAGACATCGCCATCCTTCTCAGGCTCGTAGGCTTTCCAGAGTGCAAAGTCCCGTGCATCCTCTTTGGTGTATTCGTCTGCTGCATCCAATCTGCCGTCTGCATTCTTCTTGAGGCTCTCCAAATCCAGGAGTGCCAATTTCCCATAATCCTTGAACTTTGAGATTGCAAAATAGATGTCTCCGTTCTCTGCCTTATAGGCTATGCCTTTCTTCAGCAGGGCTTTCACCAATGCGACCATCCCTTCTATACACTCTGTCGCCTTGGGCATGATCTCAGGCTTTTCTATGTTTAATGTCTGTATGTCCTTGAGGAATTCTGCTGTGTAGAACTCTGTGAATTCCTTCAAAGTTTTGCCTTCTTTTTGAGAATCCCGTATTGTTTTGTCATCTATATCTGTGATGTTCATGACATGTTTCAGCTTATAGCCTTTGTATCTGAGGTATCTGCGCAGAATGTCTACGAATATATAGGCCCTCAGGTTGCCGAGATGGACGTAATTATAGACTGTCGGGCCACAGGAATACATATGCACCTCTTTCTCCTTTATAGGTTTGAAGAGCTCTTTCTTGCGGCTGAGAGTGTTGTAAAAGTGCAATGCCATGAGGGAAGGTTGTTCTTGTCCTTTTATATATATTGTGGCTTGAAAAAGGGATTTTGCGGTTATATGTCTTTTCTCTCTGAACGCCCACTATCCGAAGAGTAGTGTGGGGAAGCTTTTTCTTTTACGGCTTGGGGCCTGCGGCTTAATAGCCCTGCAACGGAAGCTGACTCTTCTTCGTCAGGAAGGATATTGCCATAACAACAACAGACTCTCCCAGCGTGCAAAACATTTATATATCACCCATCAACTTTTGGAGGATATTGTTTTTTTGGAGTTGATTGAGCATGGAAACAGCAAGACCATTAGACACGCTGAACGAGGCCAGGAATAAGAGGGTCATCGTAGATCTGAAGAACGGAAAGCAGTTCATAGGCTCATTGAAAGCTTTTGACATCCACATCAATGTCGTTCTCGAAAATGCAGAGGAAAGGGAAGGCGGAGACATCAAGAGGAAATTGGGAGCAGTCTTCATAAGAGGAGACACCATCATCCTAATCTCGCCTGCGTAACCAGGGGATTCTTATGGGTAAAGGAACTGCGTCACACGGAAAGAGGAGTCGTGGGAAGACACATATCAAATGCAGGAGATGCGGAAAAGTCACGTACCATGCTTCGCATAAGGTGTGCTCAAGCTGCGGTTTCGGGAAGAGCTCGCGGCTACGGTCGTATTCGTGGCAGAAGTTCTAAATCTGTTCTTGCATTAGTTTTTCTTATTTGAATTTGTTTTCCTCTATTTCCTACTCTGAAGAGTTTGGTGCGGGAACGATAAAAGCTGTTGGCGTTCAGAACGATAATGGCCCTTAAACAGAAGCCTACTCTTCGGAAGAAGAGGGGTAGTTTTTTAAAGAACGCCTGTTTAAACCACATACTTAGGCGGAGTTGCCAGAGTGGTCAAATGGGATCGGCTTAGGGCAAACCTTTCCTAAAGGTTTGGAAGACACCGGTTGGCTTAGTGCCTTCGCAGGTTCGAATCCTGCACTCCGCATTCCATAAACTTTAAATAAATAGGGTGCTTAAGGTATAACTATGAGAACAT
>CAZTOO010000017.1:0-10828 GCA_964615215.1 uncultured Methanosarcinales archaeon | reverse complement strand
AAGATATGGCTCTCCTGCTTCGCAAATGAATTCAGATGGCCGTCAGGCAGAGGATGAGCCCTTTCCCGAATTATCTTTCTATGGAATCCGTATGCAAGGAGATGGAGCATGCATTAGGCAAGGCATACAGGATGTGCATCTCGTTCTTCAGAGAAAATATGTTCTACGTCTTCTTCGAGAAAGAGGATTTTGATGTGGTAGGAGAGCATGCCTTTAAGCAAGTGAATAAGAACCCTCGCTTTTTCCATACTATCGTCACCATCGTCGATAAGTCAGGAAAAGCGTTTGTTGCCTATCTCAAAGCGCTCTCAAAGAAAGACCTGACGAAGCTCAGCGACGAGAAAATAGCAGACATACACAGAAGCTATGAGAAGAGATACAAGCATATCTACTCCCATTATTTCACCATACTTGCAGCAGAAAGAATACTTACTGAGTATCTGAAGCAGCATCTGAGGGAAAAGCTCAAGGATGACATGCTCGTCGAGGAATGCTTCAGCACGTTGATCACTGAGCCGAGGGCGCAGGTCAACACAAGGGAGAATGTTTCTGCTCTCACGATTGCTGCATCCATAGAGAAGAATACGAGATGGAAATCATATTTCTCATCAGATGATCCTGCAGCGATAGAAGAGAAGATACGGAAGGACAAGGCGCTCAACAGGCTCTTTCTCACCAACGAGAAAGCATACTTCTGGATAACACGCGATTATGAGGACCCTGTGCTGACATACAGGCATTTCATAGAAAGGATGGTGGTGCTCCTGAAGGATAAGCCTGTGCAGCAGCTGAAGGAGAAGAGACAGATGCTGAAGGATGTCCCGAAGCATATAAAGGAGGTAGAGAGGAAAGCACATCTCAACAGCCACCATAAAGCGTTGTTTGCAGCCATGAGGGAAGGCCTGCATCTGAAGGAACTGAGGAAAGCGTATGTGTCGCAATCCCTGTATTATTATGATGCAGTCCTGCACGAGATAGCAAGAAGAAGCAATTGCAGCCTGAGAGAGGTAAGGCATCTTAAGACTGAAGAAGTGCCTAGAGTATTCCATGACAAGAGGCTCCAGAAAGAGCTTGCGGCAAGAGTCAAACTGTCTGTCTATTGGATAGAGAAAGGAAAAACGTCAGTATATACTGGAAAGGAAGCAGAATCTCTGTACAAGAAGTTATGTATAGCAAGCAGCGACATCAAGGAATTGCACGGCATCGCAGCCTCTCCCGGAAAAGTCACAGGCCCTGTCAGGATAGTCATGCACCCTCATGAGATGCATAAGGTGAAGGAAGGCGACATCATTGTCACTGGCCAGATTGTTCCTGCTTTTGCTCCTGCGCTCAAGAAAGCGAAAGGATTGGTGTGCGACGGCGGCACAGGCATTACATCCCATCCTGCAATATTAGCAAGAGAAGCGAAAATCCCATGTGTGACATTGACCAAGATAGCAACGCAACTACTGAAAGATGACGATATCATAGAAGTGGACGGTTCTAAAGGGATGGTGAGAAGGATAAAGAGATGAATTATTCTGCCTTTGCCTGCTCGAGATGTCTCTGCATGTCTGCAAGATCGTATTTCTGCACGGATACTGGTTTCACAAGGCTGTAGGTGCCGTCGCTTAATGCCAGCTTCTCAACACTGACAACAGGGGATCCCTGATGAGCAACAATCCTCATGCCTTCACCTTCATGAAACCAACCCTGCTCTCTGCCAGCCTCATACGTGACAGGAATCCCCATCACTATAAGAGCTGCTGCGTCCAAGGCACCGCCATGGGTGACATCAAGCTGCAGTGCATCTGCACCGCCATTACGGATATAGGTGTCAGCACCTGCAATAACCCTGTCAGCAATGGCAATGCCTGCCCCTTTTACCAAAGCAGCATACTCTGTGAAGAGCACCCTCATCATCTCTTCTGGATCCTTTATTGCCCTTAATTTTTCCTTGAGTGCTGGATCAAGATCTCCCTGCTCCAAAGCAGAATCAAGGCTTGGAGAATAAGAGAGGTGACTATAGAGAGGTGCCACACCTGCTCCCATGAGCGTGGCTCCTGCTGCGATAAATGTTCTTTCTTTATCAGAATGGCTTGCATTGATGACATACCCAGGATAAGCTTCCGGTAATGCCATACCTTCTTCATATGCCCGCGCAAAACCCTCATGAGTAGGCTGGTCCAGCTTTTTTCCATCAGAGCCTCTTGCAGTCTTTTCATGCCTTCTTATGATGTGGATGAGTTCAGACACAGGTATCACCTGTTAGTTATTACTAGTTAGTAGTATATAAAGATTATGGTTACTTACATTTATAGACGATAGAATGGAGATGAAAACTGGCCTGAAGATGCCCTTTTTAAACCCTTTATAATGGGCTTTTATAAACCAATATTCTCCATGATAAACTCTTTCGAGAAAGGAGTCAGATCATCATACCCTTGCCCGGTCCCTAAGAACAATATGGGCTTGCCAGTCACATAGCTCACCGAGATTGCTGCCCCGCCTTTCTCATCAACATCTGCCTTGGAAAGGATGATGCCGTCCAGTTCTACAGCCTGGTTGAACTGCCGTGCCTGCTCCACACAGTCATTGCCTGTGATGCTCTCACCTATGAAGAGCGTCACATCAGGCTTTGCCACACGCTTGATCTTCTTCAGCTCATCCATGAGGTTGGCATCAGAATGCTGCCTGCCTGCAGTGTCCACCAGCACGACATCAACATTATGCGCTTTTGCATAGCTTATCGCATCAAAGGCAACTGCAGCAGGATCGCTTCCATAATCATGCTTGATCATCTTGATGCCCAGCTTTTCCGCATGCTTCCCCAATTGGTCGATGGCAGCAGCCCTGAATGTGTCTGATGCTGAAATGACAGAAGTCAGTTTGTTCTTTTTCAGGTAATGCGCCACTTTCGCGATGGTGGTTGTCTTCCCGGAGCCATTGACCCCCACAAATGCAATCACAAAAGGCTTCTTCTTCTTTGCCCTCTCGGAAAGCTCAAAGGCGGGGATGGTGAACAATCCCTCTATGCTCTCCCTGAGCGTGGCAAGTATGGTCTCATCCACTTTCCCTCGTGGGATAGGAACACCCACCAGCTCTTTCTTGAGGTCTGCCTTTATCTTATCAACAACTTCAAGTGCCACATTGTTCTCCAGCAACGCAACTTCCAATTCGAAAAATAATTCCTCAAATTTCTCGTCGGAAAGGACCTTTGTCACGATCTTCTGCTTCAGCCTCTCGAAAAAACCGAGCTTCTCATGCTGTTTCTCTTCTTCCTCTTCGGCAGGCTCTTCCTTATGCTCTTCTTCAGTTTCTTTGGGAAGGACTGCCTCTGCTTGTTCTTCTTCAGAGTCAGCTTCTGGTGCAGGTTCTGTTACCGCTTCGGGAACAGAAGCCTGTTTCTTCGGAGGAGTCTCTTTCTCAATAGTCTTTTCAGGAGCAGCCCCCTCTTTCTTTTCCTTCTTCCCGAATAATTTCTTGAAGAATCCTTTCTTCTCTTTCTTCGGCTCTTCTTTCTTTTCTTCAGAGTCAGCTTCTGCTGCTTTTTCCTTATCGGCCTGGGCCCCAGCCTCAGCAACTGAAGCCTGTTCCTTCGGAAGAGTCTTCTTTTCAGCCGTGGATTCAGCAACCTTCTCTTCGATCGCCCTCTCTTTCTCCTCAACAAACGTTTCTGTCTCTGATTCCAGTTCCTCTGCCTCGGAGACGATCTCATCAACCTCAGTCTCCTTCTTGAGCTCTTCAATATCTTCTTCGACAGTCTTTGCGAACTTCAGCTTCTTCGCCTTCTTCTCCTCTTTCTTCTTTTCAGCGTTCTTAGGCTCTTCTTTCTTTGTTTCCTTTGTTTCCTTCCTGGGCTCGAGTATCTTTATGGCTTTTTCGACAGACACTTCCTTTTTCTTCTCGGGAACTTTAACAGCTTTAGAAACAGAAGCTTCCTTCTTCAAAAGCGGTTTTTTTTCTATTGCGTCTTTTTTTACAGAAACATCTTTCTTTGCAGGAATCTCTTCTTCAACAATCTTCTCCTCTGCCTCCTTCTCCACCTTCCTGGAGAAGAGGCTTGCTGCCTGCTTCAGTTTTTCCTTGAGGAATTTGAACATGATCAGCCCTGACCTCGTGTTATCGATTCCACCCTCTGCAGCAGCTCCTGCATCTGCTCTGTCACCCTTTCCCTGACCTTGATGAGCTCAAGCTGCTGGACCTGGAGCATCTCCCTTGTCTCATCCAGGCTTTTCCTCACCACAGTCCCAGAGCCTACACCAACCAGGAAAGAATCGTTCTTCATGGCCTTGGCCCTCATGAACACGCCGTTCATCACAGGCACCAGCATCTCTGTCCCTTCCTCGACGGCAGTGATGTCTGACAGCACCTCAAGGGTGCCTGCAAGCTGCATCGCATGCTCCTCCAGCTCCTGAAGCTTCTGCTGCATCTGCTCCAGGGTCTGCTCATACACCTGCATCCTCATAAGCTCTTCATCTGACATGTCCATGGAAACACCTACTCCAGCTTGATATCGATTTTTAGGCTGCTCATGCCACTGACAGAGCCGTGGAGGTTAATTCGCTTGATGGCTTCTGCAAGGTAGCCTGCCAGGGAGATGATTCTCATCTTGTTGATCTTCTTTTCTTTAGGGATGAAGACTGTGTTGGTTGTCACTGCCTCCTTGATGGCTGGATCATTCAGCCTCTCCACGCACTCGCCGTTCAATAAGGCATGGGTGACTGCCACATAAATCTCAGCAGCGCCTTTCTCCTTGAGATGCTTTGCTGCGCCATGCAGCGTGCCCCCTGTTCCTACGAAATCGTCGAAGATGATGCAGTTCTTCCCCTGGACATCACCCACCAGATGAAGCACTTTTGCCTGGTTGTGGCTGTAGCGCCTCTTTTCGACAAATACCAGCGGGCAGTCCAGCTCACTCGAGAGGAACGATGCCCTTTTTACGCCTCCGGCATCAGGAGAAACCACCACCATATTCTCCAGCTTCATCTGCCTGAAATATTCTGCAAACACCGGAAAGCTCCATAAATCATCAAGAGGTATGTCAAAGAATCCCTGTATCTGTCCTGAATGGAGATCCACAGTCAGTATGCGGGTTGCTCCTGCCTCTGTCAGGAGGTTTGCCACCAGTTTTGCACTGATGGGCTCTCTGGAATACATCTTCCTGTCCTGGCGCGCATAGCCGAAATACGGTATCACACACGTTATCCTCTGGGCAGAAGCTCTTTTTGCTGCATCGATCATGATCAGCAGCTCCATGAGGTTGTCATTGACATTCGGAGAAGTCGGCTGGAGCAGGAACACTGCAGTGCCTCTCACGCTCTCACCTATCCTTGCATAGGTCTCTCCGTCTTTGAAATGGGTGATGACTACATCTGTCAGTTTCAGCCCCAAACATTGAGCAATCTCTTCTGCCAGAGGCCTGTTCGCAGTGCCTGAAATAAGCCTTATCGGAAGGGAAGGAAAATTGTTGATGTTAAGTTCCTGGATGTTCATCACCTTTTTAGAGGATATAGCCGAACGCCCTGTCGACATTCTGGAGTTCTATGCCGGAGCTTGAAGCCCCAACGACAAAGCCGTTGCTGTTCACCATGATGCCTGAGCGCAGATAAGGAGAGCCCATATTTAATGTTGCCCTTGTTGCAGCCACTCCAAAATGCTTTTCCAAAGCCTTTATCTCTTCGCTCTCTGCCTCATCATGGATGATGCAGGTGTCTTTGCTGAACACAGCCAATGACCCCACAATGTCAAGTCCTGCAATCGTTGCTTTCCTTGCCTTCACCTGCAGGCTTTTTTCAATCAGCTCAATCTCTTTGTCCCTGAAATCTTTATTGACGAACGCCTTCCCCTTATGGAGCAGGATGTTGTTGTTCAGGGCTGTGAGGCGCGTGGGCAGGACAGAGTAAGGGATATTCAGCTTTTTCAGTACAGCAAGTTCAGAGTCAAACGCTATCTGGGGCACTAACAGGCAGTGCTCATGGCCTGTGATGAACACACCTATCAGGTTTGTGCCGCATATCGTTATCTTATGCACAGGCACCTTCAGCACCTTCTCTATGTCTTTGACTATGCTGTCCTCCACATTCATCCCTACCAGGCAGAAGCTGTCTGTGGCAAAGCCATATAAGCCCACATTGCTGTTCCCCTGGAAAGATGCTGCTAAGACATGGTGTTCTATGGTCATCCCCTCAGGATTGGCTTACAAGAGGCTGTTTAATAAGGTTTTGTTTTTTTGAGCATAAAAGGTGGAAATTTTATAAATGGAGAGGTCCCCACATGCACCATGTGGCCTAAAGACGCAGCAATAAGCCCATTGGAGTTCAGCGTCCTTAGCAAAGGACTGAGTGTAGGGCAGATTCGAAGGGCAAAAACAAGGAAAGCATTAGAGGCAAGGCCGTATGTGACGACATTGCCGCAGTTGATCATGGGGCTGAAAGATGGGCAGTATGTGATTCTGCCTCAGGGGACTATGATACTGCCGCCGAGGCAGGAAAAAGGCATGTATGATATGTACTGGCCTATGACGGCAAACGAATTCACCAAATGGGGGGAGCATTTCAACATCGGCTTTTTTACCCAGGAGCAGATTCTTGAGGAGGGGATTTATCCCTTGCAGCGCGCAAAGGACGTCATGGAACAGGAACTCTTAAGCCTGGCTGATCTTGATGCCATGTTCAGAGATAAGAAAAGTGATGAAAAGCAAAAGATGAAAACATGGAGGTCTGCAGCAAGACGAGGCGTGAAGTCCTACAGGAAAGACGAGACAGAGCATAATATAGCGCCTTTTGCTGACATCTTGCTGGCCACATGGCATACAGCAGCATTGGACTATGCAGGCTATCGGCCCGGATTCTATAGGAGAGGTCATGAATTCGAGATCCACATGCCGTCAAGGCAGATTGAAGAGGGAAAACCGGTTGGGGAATATATCGTGAGGCTGGAAGGGCTCGTTACTCCGGATTCAGGAAGACAATTCATGGAATGGCCAGCTCTCTCGTGGGACATCAGGGTGGAAGAGGGGAAACAGCATAGGAAAATGGGCCCCAACCAATGGCAGGGAAGGAGCGAACGGTACAAATATGGGGAGCATGTCATGGGCTGGAGAGAGGCATCAGCATATCTATGGCTCTACAAACTGGATGGCAAGGAGGATCCTGAAGGAAGGGAAGTGAAAGCGCCATCAGTGCCTTTCGTGCCTGTATTGAAACCGTTCATGCTCAAGTATCTTGACAGGATGCTAAACAGCGTCATCATCACAAGACTCCCGCTGAAAGGAGGAGAGCAGTATCTGGACAAATTGAATGAAGCTGAGATGTCTGCATTGGTTTCTATGCTCTTTTATGAGCAGCTGCATCAGGCAACTCCTGCGCCAGTCACAAAATCATTGAGAATAGACGGCATTGCGCAGGGGCTGAAATATATCACAGAAAAGACAGTCCCTTATTTTGACAGGGCAAGAGAGGCTGTGAGAGCAGGACAGTAGTGTAGTCACTTTATAGTGGTTAAAATAGAAAGGTTTATATAGGGCATTCTCTTTATACAGGCTATACGGCCACCATGGCATCTGAAAACGCAGAGGGAAAGCCCAGTCTGGATGAGCAGTTAAAAGAGATGCGTTCTTTTGTAGTTGACATGCTGATAGAAAGCAGCCAGTTTCTGAGTGTCGAGCCTCTGGCAGAGTATGGAAGAGGAAGCGTACTGAGCCGGGAGAGTAAAAGGAACATACGGGCTGTCAAACATCCAGAGTACGCTGAATCCGGCCAGCCTGAGGAGTATCTGGTGATATGCAACGTAGATGCAATGCCTGCAAGACTTTTTGCAGACAAGCTGGTCGAGGCTTCAGGCAGGGGCATATATACTGTACATCTCTGCACACGCTCCGTAGAAGAGGGCGACGGAAGGATGTTTTTCAGGAAAGACAAGCTTGAAGAGGAGCGCTCGCCCGGGACTGAAAAGCAGGCAAAGAACAAAGAAGCCTACGAGCATTATTCAGTTGCTGACAGAGAAAATTTCAGGAAACTGAGGGATTTTGAATTCTTCATTAATGCTTTGACAGACGGAAACTCGAATTACTATCAGCATCCTACAGAAAGATTGTCAGAAGGCATACGCAAATTCACATTTACGGATATTGTACCCAGAGGGACATGGTATGATGCAGCATTCGGAGAAGACGTTCCGTATGAAATCCCATTAATGACAAAACTTCCTGTTGAGTTGGAGAAGCTTAATTCAGGCATCACACTTGCACCCGCATCTTCAAATGTCAATTACAATGCTTTGGATTATTGGCTCAGAAAAGGCAAAGCACATCTGGATCATACATCACTGTTGGCAGGGGAGTTTATTCCGACAGATATCGATCAAAAAGCATACAGGTATTTGCAGTCATACCAGAGAATGCTTATTGGCGGCTTAACTGATGCAGAGATAGCTGTACGTGATTATGACTTGCTTGAGAGAATCGCCATAATGAATGAAGGGATGTCTGAGAGAGAGCTCACCATGGCAAATGCTGTCTTTCCAGAGATAAATCTTAGGAGCCTGGAGTAAGTTCACTCTTCTTCAGCAGAATGTCAATCTCGCCGAAATGCTCCTTCTGCTCAAGGTCTATGCGTCTCTGCATCGCCAGATAGATGAGAGGAACGAACGTATTGATCTTGTCTTTCTTGGAATCGCTCGGTATCAGCTGGGAGAACTTGAGGGTTTCATTCGTCTCGAAATGCTTCTTTATGCGCACATACACCCCGCCGATTACTTTCGTGATGTCTACAGTCCTCTCCGGAAGTTTCACTTCCTTCCTGGTGCCGAAGAACTTGTTCTCCCTCCTGTTCCGCACTTCCAATGCTTTTTCCAAAGCCTCAATCAGGTCGAAGATGCTGACCTTCCTTTTCCTCGGCTGGGGTGTCTTCGGCCGTAAGGGAGGTGTCTCTCCGGCAGCTAAAGCCCTTTCATATTCCTCTGCCCATTCATCCACAAATTCCTCTTCCTGCTCAGGATTGATGATCCTGTTCAGCCCCTCAATGCCTTCCTCGACCAGATTCACGCTCTTGATTTTGAGCAGCAATGCAGACGCAAGGAGCACTTTCCCGGAAACACGGAAATCTGCCTCTTTCAGCTTTTTCAGGACCTGGATGTAGAGATGTGTCAGCAGAGAGACATCGATGTCCCAGGGATCCATATCCTGGCTTCTGATGAGATCATAGATGATGTCCTGCCACGTCAGCTCATCCTTATGGAAGATAAGGTCAAAGATGTTCTCATGAGGCTCTTTGTTTGGGTCAAAGACCTGCACCGCACTCTCTTTCGTTTCCATAGGAGCAACATAGCTGACGAGCTTTATAAAGGTTGCTCTTTGAGGAATTGGTGTTTTTCTGATAGTCAGCAGTCTTAACCTCTCCCTCATCTGACGAAGGAGAGTAGTGTGGGGGTGCTTGGTCCTTCAGCATCGGAACAGAGCTTTAAAGGAAGAATCACAGAAGCTGAATCTTCGGATAGTGCGTCAGGAACAAAGGGGTAAACTTGAGAAAAGAAACAGACGCTCATTTTCCCACAAAATCAATGCTGTCAGCTGAGATGAAGATATCATACTCTTTGTTCTTGGTGAATCTGTTGATGAGTCTCGTGTGGGCATCACATACAGCCTTGATTTCGCAGTTGGCGCAATGCTTCTTCCGGAGCGAAGGCATCAACTCCCTTCTTTTCCAGTGCTGGCATGGTATCTCCAATAACCAGCTCAATTTCTTTCCTAAAGGAGTCTCCTTATCTACTTTATAGTTCCTGGTATCGATAGCTTCCTCAGAAAGGATAGGGCCTTTGTTCTTGCAGTGTAAGCAGTGGAAAAGCTTCCCAGTATGGTGGATATACACCCTTGCCTGCTGCTGGCAGCTAGGGCAGATGATGTGCTCCCCTTTCCATGCTGAAGTAGTTGCCATTGCTTCACCTATGCCTTGTAAGGTATGTCTTTAAACGGGATTTTGACTCTGGGAAACTGTTTATACTCCTCAAGTCCCAGCAGGTTGTCAAGGTCAACATCATAGACTGAGAATGGTATGGCATTGGCAAGCTCCCTGAAGGCTTTAGCCTGAGGGGGAGAAAGGGAAATCTGTTTTATGTCTGCATGCTGATAACCTTGAATAGGGTCATACCCTTCAACAGTGAAAGGTGCTACAGGAATGACATAATGCTGGCTGTTTTGAGAGACTACCTGAGAAATAATGACAGCAGGTGCTGCTGTTCCTAAAATATGGCCCATCTCTTCTGTAGGCCTTTTAGAGTAAACAAGAGCAGTAGGCATAAAATATCGCACCCCCAAGTGTGATGGATAAGAGGAAGAATTGCTATATAAACCTTTCGTTTGTTCATTACTTGTAAGTAACAACATAAAAAACACACTATTTAGAATTATCCTCTAAAAACGCTTTGAGAACTCAAAAAATACAGCTAAACAGCCTTCTTATGCATCTTCCAACCTAATTTCTCAAGAATATAGGGCAGCATGAATGCCACCACATACACGATGCTGATCATGAGAGGGCTCCTTGGCCTGTTGATGCCTGTCAGCGCAATCACATGGTTTGCCAGGAACACCATCACATACACGTTGATGATGGCAATAGCTGGAATGAACAAGCCAGCGATGATATGGTGGTTCCGGTCAAGCCCTTCAATGTCCTTGATGAGAAGATTGAAGAGGAAACCGAATCCTAATGCCAAAAGGGCGATGATTGCATAGAGCGCCTGCTCAGTGAGCACTACAATGAAGGGGATCAACACCACAGAAAGCACGAGATTGCCGATGATGGCCACTAACAGCCCTGTCCAATACACAATCTTGCCGAACGTCACC
>CAZTOO010000016.1:0-11003 GCA_964615215.1 uncultured Methanosarcinales archaeon | reverse complement strand
GTTCCCTTCTGGAGTTTCTGTATTGTCTTCTGGGATTATACCTGTTATACAGCAAATCTGGTTCTTGTCCTTGCAGGTGAATGGACCTGGATATTCATTCTTACTTACATCACAGGTTGCAGCACAACGCCCACGATTCAGTGTACAGTCCTTGATGAACTTGTTCTTATCACCCAACTGCCCTGCGACGATGATGATGACAATGACAAGTATTAACACAGCTATCGCTGCTCCCACGATGGTGTTCATAGACAAGTCAGCTTTCTTCATGCATGCACCTCTTTAAGCAGGTAAGGGCTCTGTAGTATTTAAAGATTTCTCGATACGTAAGGTCTTTTCCTGTCTCTTTTTCCCCAGTTTAATAGTGTAAGTCACCCAGGCCTACTCTTCAGATAGTTTGTTTGAATAGCATGCACAATCTACTGAATATGACGAATCTTTAGAGTAGTGTGGGGGTGCTAGGACCTTACGGCAAAGGAAACGAGATACAAGAGTTATCCTCTATAAACCCCTTCATTTCTCTTTATCCTCTTTACCAAACATATATATACAGCCAAAACTATAGAGTATGGAATGCTCTCCAGTCAGGACCTTATCAAGAAGATACTCAGCTATAATCCCCGTGCTGATGTCAAGCTTATAGAGAAGGCGTATTCTTTTGCCCAGGAGGCTCATAAAGGACAGCTCAGGGAATCCGGCTATGACTATTTCATCCATCCCCTCTCTGTCACTGAAATCCTTACTGATATGATGGCTGATTCTGCCACCATCTGCGCAGCACTGCTCCATGACACTTTGGAAGACACGAAAGTGACTGTTGCCACTATCGAAAAAGAGTTCGGCAAGGAAATCAGGAGCATGGTAGAGGCTGTAACGAAGCTGAAGAAGATAGATTTCAAGGAAAAGAGCGACTATACTGCCTCGAACCTCAGGAAAATCATCCTTGCCAGCACCAAAGATGTGAGAGTATTGCTGATCAAGCTGGCTGACAAGCTGCATAATATGCGCACCCTTGATGTCTGCAGCCCTGAAAAACAGAAGCGCACCTCTTTGGAGGTAGAGAAGATCTACGGTCCCATAGCGCATAAGCTTGGTATGATGACCATCCAGGGTGAATTGGAGGATCTGGCGCTCAAATACCTCAATCCGGATGTCTACCAGGAGCTCAGAAGGAGGATATTCTATAAGCGGGAGGAGAGGGAGAAGGAGGCAGAGCATATAAGAAATACTATCGAAGAGCTGCTCAGGAAGAGGGACATCAAGGCCAAAGTGTTCGGGAGAGTGAAATACCTCAGCTCCATCTACAAGAAGATGGTGAAGAAGAACCTGGATTTCAATGAGATCTATGACCTGATTGCATTCCGTGTGATTACTGACACTATTCCCGAATGCTATACTGTGCTCGGCTTATTGCATGAGCTCTTCAAGCCCATCCCGGGAAAGTTCAAGGACTATATCTCGCTGCCGAAGGCCAATGGCTACAAGAGCCTGCATACGAAAGTGGTCAGCGAAAAAGGCCGCATCCTGGAGTTCCAGATCAGGACATGGGACATGCATTATCAGGCTGAATATGGCATTGCAGCGCACTGGCGCTATAAGGAGAATGAGAGGGACAAGGCATTTGACCAGAAAATCAGCTGGCTGAAGGAGATCATGGACTGGAAGCAGCAGAGCAGCACTGCAAAGGATTTTGTTGAGACCCTCCGCATAGACCTCTTCAAGGATGAGATTGTTGTCTTCACCCCAAAAGGCGACCCTATCTCGCTGCCTGAGGGATCCACTCCCATAGACTTTGCCTATGCTGTCCATACGTCGGTGGGAAATTCTGCAAAGCAGGCGAAAGTGAACAGCAGAATCATGCCTCTCGACACTGCCCTTTCTTCCGGAGACATTGTCGAGGTTGTCACCCACAAGAATGCAGTTCCTTCCAGACAGTGGCTGAAGTTTGCCAAGACCAACAGGGCACGGTCAAAAATAAGGGCTGCTCTCCATATGCCTCCGGAAAAAGGATCCCCGCCCTCTGAATCTCTGCTGACTGCAAAGCTTTCCTCTGTGTCAGAGCTCATCGTGCATGACAGCAAGCATCATGATGCGAAGCTTGCGAAATGCTGCGAGCCAAAGCCAGGGGACAAGATCATAGGCTTATTGACAAAAGACAGGAAAGTGAGCGTGCATAAGTCAGACTGCCCGAATATCCACAGCCAGAAAGAGACCAGGACAGTGAAAGTCTCCTGGAAGAAGCCTGAGAAGACCAACCAGTATGAGTTCCTTCTTGTCGTTGAGGACAGGATAGGGCTGCTGCTGGATGTGCTGAATGTGCTGAGCAGCCACCAGATCAATGTGCTGTCTGTCCACACCAAACGCCAGAAAGGCAGGGTGCATGTGGTGCTTGAGCTGGAGATTCCGGATGCTGTGCAGGTGCAGACTCTCCTCGGCATCCTTGAGAAACTGGAAGATGTGGTGGATGTCAAAGTGAAGCAGCAGGGAGCCTTCCTCTCCAAGAATGATATCCTCGAGCGCATCAAATCAGCCTTCACCTTCCAGTCCCAGAACAAATAGATAGTTTTATAAACAAAATCTTCTCTTCTGCTGCATGAGGGGTTGGTATGATATACAAATACAAGAGCGTCATCATCGGCAGGATGCAGAAGGACAAGGACGGGAATTATCCCTGCTTCTTCCATTTCTTCAATGTGAACAATCCACACAGGAAGAATATTGTGCCTGAGAAGATGATAGAGTTTCCCCACACCCACCAGGTGTTCTTCAAGAACCTCAGCGTGTATTATCTTCCTGACGGGAATGACCTGGTCATGAACAACCTCAAGTCACTGGAGATTGAGAAGAGTGGCGATCACCTCTATGTAAGCGGGAAACAGAACAAGGAAAAAGAATAAAGGAAAAAAGAATTCATTCGTTCTCTTCTTGCTCAGCAGCTTGCTCTTCAGGCTCTTCCTCGGACGCTTCTTTCTTCTTTGGCTTTTTTTTCGCCTTCTTAGGCTTCTCTTTCTTTTTTTCCGGAGCCTCTCTCTCAGCTTCTTCACCAGCCTCTTTTTTGCTCTCTTCAGCTACAGAAGCTCTCTCTTCTTTCGCTGCATGCTGCGGTTCCTCTACCTTCTCTTCGCCTTTCTTCTGGATTTCAAGCTTCCTGATCTCCACAGTCCTGAGGGGAGCCACTCTCCTCAGCTCGTCGTAGAGGAATTTCTGCAGTTTGGTCGCGACAATGTCTATGATGACAGTCTCGAAATTCAGCGTGGCAATGGTCTCGATGAGGATTTTTTTCAGCCTCTTGTGGAGCTCAGCCCTTAAGGAATGGGAAGTGTTGGTCCTGGTGAGGATGAATGGCTTTATCCTGATGGTGGTGCCGTCCTGTGTCTTGACGACAAAGCTCTCGTCTATCCTGTCCTTGTTCCTGCGCACCAGCCTCCTGATGGATGCTGGGAGCATCTCATAGCGTAAAGCAGAGGTATATGCCCTGTTTCCTTCAATGCTGTCTATGCGGAACGTCATATTGATGTTCTGCTTCTTCATGTCTCTTGTCAGAGTCATGAGGTTTGCAGTCACTGTCCTTCCTATGAGCATGTTCGGCTCTGTGACAGGGCTCTCCCCCAGGACCTGGTTCTGGAAATATCTGGGTGCGAGAATCTCCACCCACCGTTTCTTCTTGACTTTTGTCGCACTTGTTTTTTCAGCCATGATCGTTACCTCAATTCCTTGAACTACTCTTTAGTATAATCTTCTAGATAGAGCGGTAATTATGCTCATGAAAAAATCACGCCTTTATAAATCTTCTGTTAAGGGGGGAAGGTCTCTTATTCTTTCTCTTCCTGTTGAGCATACGACGAATCTGAAGAGGAAGCTTCTCTTGCTAAAGCCGTAAGACCTTGGGTCCCAACGCTAAGGGCAAAAGTCTCCTAATACTCCTCTACAGACCGTCACTGAGAAGCAACATATCTTTCACATTCTCTAGCGAAACATAATTATATTCCGCAGCTTTTACCTTTGCCATGGCAGAGCTTACAGGCAGAAATGTCGTGATGGGAACGCTTTTCAGGAGCAGCACAGAGAAGAAGCTGTTTGAGGAAGTGCATGGCTCCCTGAAGAAGACCTTGCTGGCTGACCATGGGGGCCTGAATGCGTTCCAGGCAGTCCTCAGAGGGATTCCAGAGACCACAGTCCTGGGGCCGTTGGGACAGGGCTATCTTGACGGCTGGAAGACGTATGAATCGTTCATCTTCGAATACTGGACTGCCGTCAATGAGTTCCTGAAGGATGTTGCAGACCTCCTCGTGAACACAGACCACGACGGCAAGGTGGTCATCAAGAACGCCGATGACAGGACAGTGTGGCATATAGACAATCTTGTAAGGAAAGTGAACCTGGATGTTGCGAACCTTATCACCATGCTTTCCCAGATACTTGATGTGCTCAGGAACCAGCTTGATGCTTCCAAAGCGAGGAAGGAGCTGCATCAGCAGCTTTCTGAGCATATAAAGCCTGTAGAGCATCTGCTGAAGAAAAGGCATAAGGAGCTCTCCAGCCTGAGACGTGATTATTCTGTCTCCTGGAGCACTGTCACGCGCGGGATATCCCATGCTTAAGAAAGAAGTGAGGGTCATAGGGATTGATGATGCCCCTTTCATGAAGAGGTGCAGGAAAGACGTCCTGGTGGTCGGTGTCGTGCATCGGGGCGCGAATTATTTTGAGGGGGTTCTTTCGACGAAAGTGCGCAATGACGGCATGAATGCGACCTCTCAGCTGGCCAGGATGGTGAATGCCTGCAAATTCAAAAGGCAGTTGCGGCTGATCATGATGAAAGGCATTGCCCTTGCCGGTTTCTATGTGGTGGCCATCAATGAGCTGCATGCTAAGACTGGGATTCCTGTGCTGGTGTTCATGAGAAAGAGGCCGGATAGGGAGCAGGTCTTTCTTGCGCTCTCTTATCTGCCTGACTCCCCTAAGAGGAAGAGGATGGTGGAGAAAGCAGGAGCTATCCACAAAGTGGGGAACGTGTACTGCCAATTGGCTGGGCTAACACCAGAACGTGCAGGTGAATTCCTGAGGGTGACAACTCTCGTCGGCAACATTCCTGAGCCGTTGAGGACAGCACACCTGATTGCGCGTGGGGTGGCATGGGGCGAGAGCGTCGGGAAGGCCTAGAACTCAGGCTTGACCACATCCCTGTATATTCTCTGCTTGCACTGCTCCATCTTCTCTTCCAGGTCATGGTCCAAGGCAGCTCTCTTTATCTGCTCCATCATGTCCACTGTCTGACGGAAGAGCCTAATGATATCTCCCTCAAGAAGGTTCGTCAGCTTCAGGAGGTCCTTGAACTCCCCGCCGTCCACCCAGCAGGAGACGATATTCACCAGACGCCTGATTTTCATCCTGCCGAAGGAATGCTCGTTCTCCTCGACATATTTCTTGTTCAGCAGCTCGCGGATGATGTCGTTCTTCATCACCACTCTCCATATCTTCTCCAGGCGCGCGTCTGCGTTCTTGATGGAAAAGCTTTCCATCCTTCTTGGCTCGTAGGTGATGGCTGCAATCAGTATGCTGAGACAGGTGTCGTCCAGCTCTTTCCACAGGCCTGTGGCGAACAGTTCTGCCACAAGAAGTTCCGAAGAGTAGATATGTGTTGCGAAGATCCCTTTGTCTGTCACTTTGGTATCAGCGTCGAGATAGCCGAACTTCATGAGGTTCTTGACCTTATGGTTGTAGGAAGCCATAATCTTGATCTGGCGGTTCTGCTTCTTCCTGAGGTAGTAGTCGAAATTGCTCTTGAGCACAGTCTCTATCATCTGCTCGTCGTAGAACCGCTTGAGGTTCAGCACAGAGTTGTAGGAGAGCTTGAACTGGCTCCTTATGGGCTCTATGTCCTTGTCTGACATGGTGATGACTTTTTCTATGGGAAGCGTGTTCGGATTGTAGAGAGCAACCACAAAGCCTTCTGTGTCTATCCCCCTTCTCCCTGCACGGCCTGCCAACTGGAAATATTCTTTTGTGTTCAGCGGGCGGTGGGTGATGCCGTCGTATTTCTCCAATGAGAAGAATGCGACAGCCTTTGCCGGGTAATTGACACCGACGGAGAAGGTCTCTGTCGCATAGAGCACCTTTATCAGGCCATAGCCGAACAGTTCCTCCACAATGTCTTTCTGTATGGGAAGAAGCCCTGCATGATGGAAGGCAATGCCTTTCATCAACACTTCCTTGAGAAGGACTGTTGATGCCAGAGAGCGCAGGTTGGAATGGGACTGCATCCTGGCGTTGAAGACATGATGGATCTCCTGCTTCTCCCTCTGCGTCGAGAAATCCTGTTTCCTTGAGAGCTCCTCTGCGAGTTGCTGGGTCTTCAGGCGGTTGAACACGAAGAAGATGCAGGGCAGCCAATTGTTCCTCCTGAGGCTGTAGACCAGGTCGAGATGGGAGGGCGGTTTTGCGAACTGCTGCTGGTGCCTTCTCCTCCTCTTTCTTGTGACGCGGTAATAATCCCTTATCTCGCCGGAATCCATCTTCTTTTTCAGCTCTTTCGACTCTATGAGCCCATAGGCCCTGTCGTAGAGGTAATGTTTCAGAGGGACTGCCCTTTTCCCGTAGCTGATGACATCCACTTTTTCCTCTCTCAATGACTCTATCCAGTCTGCAAACTCGCGCGCGTTCGGGATGGTCGCGGAAAGGCAGAGGAATTTCATATGTTGAGGGGCGAAGATGATAGACTCTTCCCACACTGTGCCTCGCTCTATGTCGTTGATGAAATGGATCTCGTCGAAGACGACATAATTGATGTCATGTATCTCCTCATCCTTCGTAATCAGCATGTTTCGGAATATCTCAGTGGTCATGATGAGCACCGGCGCTGTCCTGTTTATCGAGACATCTCCGGTGAGGATGCCGACATTGCCCTCCCCGTACTCTTTCTTGAAATCCTTGTATTTCTGGTTGCTCAATGCCTTGATGGGAGCAGTGTAGATGATCTTCTTCCCTTCCTTGAGCAGCTTGTCGATGAGGTAATCCGCTATCAGCGTCTTTCCGGTGCCTGTCGCCGCAGACACGATGACTGAACGGCCCTGCTCAATGCTCCTGATGGCATCTATTTGGAACTGGTCCAGCACAAACTCCTTGTACCGTATTTCTTCAGGCATATCCCTCCCGAAAAGAAGAGTATTTATAAGGCTTTAGATTCTTTTTCTTCCTATGAAAGGGGATGAAGCTTTTGCTGAGCATGTTTCTTGTCTTGCTCAGTTTGAGGGGATTATTGTCGTTGAGGGGAAGAAAGATAGCGGGGCTTTGATTGATTTGGGTGTCTCTGAAGAGAACATCTATCCTTTGAAGAAGCCCCTCCATGCGGTGGTTGATGAGATCGTTTCTTTGTGTGAGAAAGGGAAATGCAAACGCTGCATGATCCTTACTGACCTGGATTCTGAAGGTAAGAGGCTGTATTCCGTGCTGCAGCATAAATTGAAGGAGAATGGGATTGTCGTGGAGAATTCTTTCCGCAACTTTCTCTTCAGGGAGACGAACATCAGGCAGATTGAAGGGCTGAAGAATCATGCCCCTAGGTGGGTGTAGAAAACGAGGTTCGCGAACACGAAGAACACATACCACTTCCTAATCTCTGGCGCCACATATTCCTCGAATCTCACGTGGTAGAGCATCCTGTTTCTTTCGTCTTGGGAAAATGTCATAAGTCTCTTCTCTTTGATCCATACTTCATTGCCTTTGATGCTATAATGCTCGTTGTGGTAGGCAAACCCGTCAGGCGTAATTTCATGGGTGTTGCCAGCGTCATCCACCAGTTTGGTGTAGCGGAGGTTCCTTGACTCGATCTTCCCAATCACATTCTCCTGCGTGTCAGTGATGGTCAGCTGATAGATGCCGCGAATGATGCGGCTCGTCAATTGGTAGACGGTGTTCTCTCCCTTGAGACGGACAGTGCCGTCTGCAGAGACAAACTCCTGATTATCCGAGTCTGTGTCTGCGTACTTGAGCAGGATGGATGCATCCTGTTCAAGAAGAGCAGTCTTCTTTCGCGGCTTTCCGAGGAAGAAGATTATGATGAAGAACACCAGGAGCGCGATGACGATGCCCACTATCCATCCTATCATCCTCATATTTACGCAGGGATAGTATAAAAAGGTTCTCGTCTATAACGCACAAAGTTAAAAGATAAATTTATAAAGTGGTGATTTTTTTGGTGGCACTTTCGGGGGATTACCTATGATGATGTACAGCGATCTGAACGAGGTATTGTTCACGAACTCATCAAAGAAGCATGCTGTGGTAGTAGACACTGCAGATGATGAAGAGTAATTATTTCTTCTGCTTTTTTCTTGTCTTTTTTGCTTTTTCTCAGATACGTTTCCTGTCGGCCTTTTATCCGAAGAGTTCAGTGCGGGGCTCCTAAGCTTTAACAGCCAGGGTGTCCTAGGTCTAAGAGCAGTAGCAACGAAAGCTTACTCTTCAGATTCGTCAGTTGGAAAAAGTGCCTCACTCTTCATCATCTCTTTTTCCGCATAGTTTTTAAACTTCAAACGCCTGTTTTGTGGCATGATGATGTTTTTCAGGGCAAAAAAAGCGTCGTTCCTCGGCTTTCTTGTCTCTTTCGTCTTTTTCGGCGTGCTCTGCTATTTCCTGGTGCAGAGCTATGAGAGGCCGTACCAGAGCGCATTGTTCTTTCTGTATGCAGCACTGCTGTTGGCGGTATCAGCATTCTTCTACAGTTTCATCGACGTGTGGCGCAAGATGCATTTCCTGCGCACGTTCATCGGGCTGATCACCCACGGCATTGCGTGCGCAGTCCTGTTTGTGTTCCTTGTCTCTTTCAAGGTGGGAGGCTATCCTGAGGAGTTCGGCGCATGGTTCGTGTTTGCGCTGATTGCGGCAGTCATCTCTGTGATTGCCGGGACTATAGGCCATGTGCTGGTGAGAAGGGAGGCCTTCAGGACAGTGCTGGGGAAGAGAGACCAGCAGTTCCCACAGCCCATTTTCCAGCCATTCGTCAGGGAGGAGGCTGCTGAGAAGACGACTGAAAAAAGAACAGTTTCTGCTCCTCTCAGGAAGGGGCAGGAGAAAGGAAAGAGATTCTGCATAGAATGCGGCACTACCCTTGAAGAGGACGACCTGTTCTGCCCGAACTCCGGCAAAGAAGTGCTCTGAGTGCCTTGATTACCGTTTCTTCTTTTCCCTGGACTTTTCGATAGCGACCCTTCCCAGATAGCCGAGTGTGATGCCCATCACTGCTGCCACTGCAACCCAGCTCTTCAGCCAGACGCCGATGGCGAATCCCACAAGAAAGAATATGATTTCCCCAACACCAAACCATCCTTTTTCATCAGCCATAACTATCACCTCATTACTCCTTCTCTTTGTTCTTGAGGTATAAAAAGGTTTCTATGCATAATCTTTATAAGACACTCCCTTTCTTTTTGCAGTATGGAGCATCAGATACATACCGGCATCAGGTTCTCGCGCAAGGAGCTCATAGATCTGGCTGTGGCGTGGATAGTCATTACTCTCATCTTCTCCCAGGGCGCTTTCACAGCGCTCTTCGGCCTTGAGCTCACCAAGGCAGCAGCCATCTTCCTCATACCTTTATTTACCGTCGGGATAGGCTTTATCCTCCATGAGATGGCACATAAGTTTGTCGCCCAACATTATGGCTGCTGGGCAGAATTCAGGAGCGACTATTCCATGCTCTTTCTCTCTTTCATCATCTCTGTCTTCACAGGTTTCGTGCTGCTGGCTCCGGGTGCAGTGCTGATTTCAGGCACCATCACCAAAAGAAGGAACGGCATCATCTCTGTCGCAGGGCCTCTGGCGAATGTCGCTCTGGCTCTTGCTTTTCTCGGTGCGTATTTCATCCTCCCGACAGGGCTTCCGCAGACTGTCGCAGTCATAGGCTTCACCATCAATGTGTGGCTGGGACTGTTCAACATGATACCGTTCGGTATACTTGACGGAAGGAAAGTGTGGGTATGGAACAGATGGGCATACAGCGCAGTGACAGGAGCCTGTGTTGCACTGTTGGTGCTCTCTTATTTCCTCCCCCTCTAAACTTTTATAAAGACAGGAAAAATCTTCTCCCTATGGCAGTACCTGATCTTGTAAGCCTTCTGGAACATGGAGGGCGCAGCGCTGTTTCAGATGAGCAGCTTGTCATGGAGTTTCTCTCTCTCTTCCAGGAAGACAATACCTTGGGGATGAGCATCCTCTATCACGCGTATCTCCAGTCCTCTGACACGTCTTCTAGGAGGGTACAATTCTCACCAGCTATCGCAAGAGAGTCTGCACATGCCTATCTCGATACTATCGCTGCTGCTGCAGACCACTACCTTTCCCTGGCAGAGTCTTTTCCTAACAAACCCCGGGAAGAGATTATTCAGGATGCGCTTACCTATGCACGCACTCCTGAAGAGAAAGAGGCAGGTGCAGTCACGTTCTTCTACAGCGAAGCGAGAAGGCTGTGATGCCTGCTAGCTGTATGTCTTGAGGATGTCTGCTTTCGTCACAATGCCTGCTATCCTGCCGTTTGAGGAGATGAGGACGAAAGGATAGCTCTTGAGCAGCTCTATGAGGACAGTCACTTTTGTCGTTTCAGGCAGGATGGGCGCAGATTCTGCCATGATGGCATTGATTTTAGTGTCTTTTGAGGTGTTCTCTGCCAGAGAATTCAGTATGATCCTTTCGGAGATGCTGCCTGCCACTGCCCTGTCCTCCATGACAGGCATCTGGGAGATGGAGTGCTTCCTCATGACGGCGATGACCTCATGCAATGAATCCGAGGACCTGCAGGAAATCACTTTCCTCTGCATGATGTCTTTTGCTGACTTTGCTGTCTTCTGGGAAAGGCTGTCTATCGCCTGGAGAATCTGCTGGGCTTTCGAATAGGTCGGGTCCAATCTCCCTGCCTCTATCTTCGCGATGAGGCTCTGCGAGACATTGGCAGCTTTCGCCAGCTCATGCTGCGTCAGGCTGTGCTGTTTCCGTATCCTCTTGATCTCCTT
>CAZTOO010000015.1:0-11549 GCA_964615215.1 uncultured Methanosarcinales archaeon | reverse complement strand
GAACGTGCACACTAGGAAGAGAAACAGCAGCAGCTTCCAGTTGCCGAAGGTGCCGAAGAACTTCACTCCCAGCACAAAACCCAGTACAAAGCCTGCGATGATGATATAATAGCCGAACTTAGACTCAGCCTTGTTCCTGAAAAGGAGCCGTGCTGTCGCCAGCCCTGCAAGGCACGTTACCAACACAATCAGGAAATCGTTGTCGAGAGCAATGCCGATGATCAGCCCCAGCACAAGAGCTATACCTGCCCAGATCTCAGGCCACATGTCCATGTATTCTACTGCTTTCTTGTCCATGCTTTCCCTCAGACAGGCAGGTCGTCATAGTAATGCCTGTCTGACATAAGATACCATATCACGAAAAACACCAGCATCCCGACAAACCCTGTCAGGAGGATGAGGAAGAGATTGTTGAAGAGGTAGGTTGCTGCTGCAAGCGACACAGTCAGCCCCACCATGGAAAACCACACGATCCTTGCCCTGAATAGCATGTCCATGCCATCGAGCCTTGGCAGAGGCACAAGACACAACAGACTCAACAGTATGCAGAACCAGATGAACTGGTCGAGCATGGGATTGGTGATGTTGAAGCCTACTTTGATCATCTTCAGTGCAATGGCCAGCCCCATGGTTGACATGATGGAAGCCAACGCCATGTTTGTCTGGATAAGTTGGGTCATGCCATACCTGAATCTTCCCAGCCTATGGACTTCCAGGAGCTCATAGAAGGCATTGCCTGCCCAGTAGAGAGTGACTATGCCGTTTGTCAGTATGGCAACGATGATAGAGCCTATGGCTCCATAGCTCCAGAACCTGAATTCTGCTCTCACGCCGGTATTGACTGCAAAGAACTTCCTCACACTTTCCCTGTAGAGGAGGATGAGCAGGATGATGAGGGAATAGAGGATAAGGTTGGGGAACCCCACCATGGGGTTTGGAGTCTCTCCTGTTCCCCACATAGTGAACGTCATGACAAAGCCTAAGGTAAGGGCAGTATAGAACAGGCCTGCAATCTCATGGCCTTTGAAGCGGAAATGCCTCTTTGTGCTGTACCACACACTCTCAATGCTTCGCATAGCCGAAACTACGGGTTTATAGTTTAAAAATGTTTCTTTAAGGGGATGTGTAGGGAGGTTTGTTGGGGTCAATACTGATGCTGACGACTCTGAAGAGTAAGCCTTTGCTCTAAGGGCCTTAAGCGTTCTGAGGCTTATCTGCTCCTGCTTCCCCTCACCCCTCTTCAGAACCGTCGTATCCGGAGAATCACTCACTCCAGAAAAACATTCACGTTGTCCATATCAGAATCACAGGCGTTGGCTCTTCATGCCTGACTTCTATCTCCCTGACATCCTCATCATATCGCATCTTATAGGCCTTCTCAGGCAGCTCCAGATCCAGATTGCCTCCTTTTTCTGTCCTGAGGGGGTAGCTGTTCTGCTGCTCATCATAGAGTATAAGGTCTTTGGGATCTTGCTTGCTTGTGCGTATCTTGAGGAGGCCTTTGTTCTCATACACTTCAGACACCTGATTCCTCTCTATGGTAACTGAAAATGTGTTGTTGAATACTGTGTTAGGGATGACCACTTTGTATTTGCCTGTCTTGAGCTCAAGGTCTGTAATCCCTGCGCTGTCTGTTTTTCCTTCAGACACTAACTCCCCTCCCTTAGCATACACAAAATACTGCTCAGAGTAAGGCCTTCCCATCTTCTCTGTAGTGATGCTTAAGGTGCCAGTGCCGCAGCCTGAGAGGAAGAGCAGTGCCATGACGGCGAGTACAATAAAGAGTTTCTTCATACTCAAAAAAGGAGAAGAAACAGTATTTAAAACTATCCTGAGAAAAGCATACATACCTTATTATAGTCAGTCGCTTCCTGAGAGAGATATGTGTTTTAGCCCTCCTGTTTCATTGACAACAGCCATCATTGAGTTCTTACTGGCGCTCATACTCTTGTGGAGATTCAAAAAATCTGTAGTGACTGTCTTCACCGCCCTGCTCCTTTTCTTTTTAGGTGGCTATCAGTTCGCAGAATTCATGTTCTGTGTGTCCGGTAATACCGTACTTTGGGCCTCGATCGGTTTCATCTCCTACACGTTCCTGCCTGCAGTAGGTCTGCATTATATGATAAGCCTGCATAAGCCAAGGAAGCATAAGATGCTGGTGTTCCTGCTCTATATACCGACAGCAATCTCTGTCGCATTGCCGATCTTCATCAAGAATTTCATCATAGGAGGTGTGTGCAACACCTTCACCATTACTGTGCACAACAGATTCTTCCAGGAGCACCCTCTCTTCTCTTTCCTCTACATCCTCTATTATTTCGGCTACATAATAATGGCCTGCATCCTCATGGAAAGGTACTATAAGGGAGAAAAAGATAAGATAAAGAAGAAAGTGTATGGCTATGTGCTTGCAGGCATGCTGATCATCACAGTCCCTGCATTGATATTGCTTGTAATCATGCCTTCTTTGAAGATGGTGTTCCCTTCCATGTACTGTCATTTCGCCCTGGCATTCGGCATCATGGCGTTCATGTCTGCCATGGTGTATGAGCAGCAGAAGTCTAAGAAAGAGTCTTCTTAAGCACTGGCCACTGGACTTCCCTCCACAGACTATATAAATCACGCTTAATTATCATGTTCTATGATTAAAGACTTTGAGCCAAGGCTGTATCAGCAGACAATCTTTGCCACAGCACTAAGGCATAACACATTAGTTGTGCTTCCCACTGGCTTGGGAAAAACACTGATTGCGGCAATGCTTGCTTCAAAACGCCTGGATATGTATCCTGACAGCAAGATCATGGTGCTGGCACCTACAAAACCGTTGATTGACCAACATTATACAACATTCCAAAACCATCTGGTGTATGACAAAGACAGGATGGTGGTGCTCTCAGGCCTTGTCTCTCCCAAGAAAAGGGAAGAGCTCTACAAGAAGAACAACATCTTTTTCTCAACTCCCCAGACCATCAACAATGACCTCATCAACAAGACGCTCTCATTGAAAGAGTTCTCGCTCATGGTGTGCGACGAAGCCCACAGGGCAACAGGAGATTACGCCTATGTCTGGCTGGCAGAGCAGTATGAGAAACAGGCAAGGGCTCCCAGGATACTTGCATTGACTGCATCCCCCGGCTCTGAGACAGAGGCGATTGCAGAAGTCACGAAAAATCTCCATATAGAGAAGATTGAAGTGCGTACAGAACAGGACCATGATGTCAAACCTTATCTGCATGAGACTGCCATCAAATGGGTGGAAGTCGATCTCCCGCAGGAATTCCTGGAAATCAAGCTGCTCATAGACAAGATGCTGAGGGAGCGCATGAGGCGCATCCAGGCAAACGGCTATCTGTCTGCAGCAAACCCCAGTTATGCATCAAGAAAAGATATCCTGGCTCTCCAGCAGCAATTGCATGCTGACCTCTCGTCGGGAGACAGCGCTCCGGAGCTCTTCAACACCCTCTCACTTGCTGCAGAATGCATGAAGCTCCAGTATGCACTGGAGCTGATTGAATCACAAGGGATCCCTCCACTGAACGAATACCTGGAGAAGATGTTTGCAGAGTCCCACACCACAAAAGTCAAGGCAGTGAAGAACCTCTGCATGGACATCAATTTTAGGACAGCATATATCAAGACGAAAAGCCTTTTCCAGAACGAGCAGGACCATCCTAAGATGAAGGAAGTAAGAAGAGTGATAGCGAAAGAGCTCCTTCCTGCCTCCACAAAGAAAATCATCATTTTCACCCAATACAGACATACTGGCCAGACCCTGGTGGAGGACATCAACAGGACATTTGCTGAGACAGTAGTGAAAGCGAAACTGTTCGTCGGCCAGCAGACAAAGAACGGCTCAGGTCTTTCCCAGAAGAACCAGAAGATGACCCTCCAGGAATTCAGGGATGGCTTGTTCAATTGTTTAGTCGCGACATCTGTCGCAGAAGAAGGCCTTGACATCCCGGACGTGGATGTCATCATCTTCTATGAGCCCATCCCTTCTGCAATACGCACCATCCAGCGACGTGGCAGGACAGGCCGCTTCGACAAAGGCACCATCTATGTCATGGTCTCGAAGAAGACAAGGGATGTTGCCTACAGGTGGTCGGCGCACCACAAGCAGAAAGGCATGTACAGCATACTGAAGGATATGAAGAAGAAGATTGAGCTGAAACAGCCTGCAACATTGCAGCAGTATGGGCAGAGATGTGAAAAAGAAGGCCTGGGAGAGTTTGAGAAAAACAGGGAGAAGTTTGTTGCTGAAAAAAGTGTTGATAAGACGTTAGTTGAGAAAGAAACGAACGCTGCTCTGAAGAAGAGGGAAGCTTCTATCGCCGAGGGCGTGGGCGTTCAGAACGATAAAAGCCCTGCAACAGAAGCTTACTCTAAAGAAAAGAGAATGGCAACAAACACACTGTCAGATGAAACAATAGCTGAGGAGAAAACAGCAACAACAAAAGACACACTAAAGATCTATATGGATTCGAGAGAGAAGAGTTCGTACATCGTGAAATATCTCATCGACAACAACATAGACATCAAATTCACCACACTGCAAGTGGGGGACATCATCATCAGCAACAAGGTTGCGATTGAAAGGAAAACGGTGAAGGATTTTGTAGATTCCATCATAGACAAAAGGCTTCTTACTCAGATAAAAGATCTTAAGCGCTCATATGAGAAACCATTGCTCATCGTCGAAGGAACTGAAAACATCTATTCCCAGAGGAACATCCACAGCAACGCCATCAGGGGTATGATAGCGACTATCGCCATAGATTACAGCATCCCCATCATCACCACCTACGACGAACAGGACACTGCATCCTACATCATCCAGATGGCAAAACGCGAGCAGTCAGACTCCTCAGACTTCTCGTTCCACGCGAACAAGACAGCCTTGACACCCAATCAGGAGCTTGAATACGTCATCTCGGCACTGCCTGGAGTAGGACCTAACATAGCCAAAAGGCTGTTGGAACGCTTCAAGAACGTGCAGAACATCATGAATGCGTCGGTGAAAGAACTCTCGCAAGTGGAAGGGATTGGGAAAGGGATTGCAATCAAGATAAAGGAGACAGTAGAACGAAATTATAGGACTTGAACGCTCTCCTTCGCTTTCTTCGCACTCATCCCTAACGTGATAAAGAAACTGATTAAATCCTTAGGGTTCCTCATCAGATAAGGATCTGAAGCAAAGGAAGCGATGACTGACTTTACATGGTACCTCTCACACAAAGCGATGTTCTGCATGAACCTTGCAAGAATCTTTGCCCTCTCTTTCAGAGGTAGGGAAAGATAGGCCCCCACATCAAAACCATAAGCGACCTTTCGAAGAACGAACTCTTTCGCAAGCACCTGGTTGAAGCCTGAATCTGATTGGCGTTGGAAATCTTTCTCAGAATGAAACTCCAAACCATATACCACATCTACCTCTCTGATCCGTTTCTCATCAAAGAGCCTGGGGGGGCAGCACACTAACGAAGAGTTCTTCTTCTTGCCAAAGCCTGTGTTCCCATACAAGACTGTGATGTTTTTATTATCCGGACCTGCCAACATTTCACTAGGAATCGTATCATACATAAAACAGAGTTTCCTGTATCCGAGCTTCTTTCCGATCTCGATAAATTCCGATTCATTCCCTTTCGGGAAAACAATGTCCATCATAGGCTGCCGAAGAATAACAACCTATATAAACATTATCGAATAAGGCTGCGCCATGGCATTGGAAAGAGTGCAGAAAATCCTGGCAAACAACGGTGTCTGCTCAAGGAGGGATGGAGAACGCATGATCGAGCAGGGCAGGGTCAAGGTCAATGACAAACTCATCAAGCTGGGAGACAAGGCAGACCTCAATAAAGATACCATCACTGTAGATAATATCCCTGTCAAGCCGAAAAACAAGCTCTATCTTGCCTACAACAAGCCAAGGGGTGTGATTACCGCACTTTACGACCTCTTTGACAGGAAGACCCTGACAGACACGCTCCCCATGAAAGAGCGCATCTTCCACATCGGAAGATTGGACAGGGATGTTTCAGGGCTGCTCCTCCTGACAAATGATGGAGAGCTGGCAAATCGAATCATGCACCCGCGCTATGAGGTCAAGAAGACATATTTCGTGAATTTAGACAAGAGACTGAAACCAGAAGACAGGGCAGCCATCGAAAAGGGCGTTTATCTCAAGGAAGGCAGGACAAGCAAGTGCAAGGTCATCGTCCAGGGCCCCATGAGAGTCCTCTTAGAGGTCCACGAAGGAAAGAATAAGATTGTCAAACGCATCTTCAACGAAGTGGGGTACAATGTCAACAAGCTGCGAAGGATAAAGGTGGCAAACATCGAATTGGGCAATCTCAAGCCCGGCCAGTGGCGAGACCTGACGAAACAGGAGCTCTCAACACTGAAAAAGATCCTGCATATGCAATAAGGTATACTTCACCTATCTGGAAAAGAGCTGCCAGAAAGTTACCTTATGCTTCTTCTTGTATTTCCATAAGAACCATCCACCGACAGCAACCATGCACAGGCATAACAGTTGCCCCATGCTCAGGCCCCACACAATAAAACCAAGCTGGCTATCAGGCTGCCTGAAGAACTCGACAAAGAATCTCAATACCCCATACAGGAACACAAAGTTCCAGAACAGGAATCCCGCAGGAAACTTCTTCTTTCGATTGAAGAACAGTATCATGAAAATAACCGTGTCCTTGAGTGCAGCATAGAGCTGTGAAGGATGCCTATAACCGTCTGCACTGGGGAATTTCACTCCCCAAGGCAATGATGTGAGCCTTCCGGGCAGTTCTCCGTTGATGAAATTTGCGACCCTTCCTAAGGCAAGACAGATGCCGAGGGGAATCACAGTAAGGTCAGCAAGCGTATAGAACGGAATCTTCTTCACCCTGCAAAAAAACAGGGTAGCAACAATTGCCCCCAAAAGTCCGCCGTGGAAAGAAAGGCCGCCATGCCAGAGCATGAGCATCTCTATAGGGTCTGCAAGATAAAACAGAAGATTGTAGAACAGGATGTAGAAGATACGCGCACCCAGCACCACTCCTATAATTAAGTAAATCACAAACTCCTGCACGACTTCAGAAGTGATTCTCTTCTCCCTGCGCTGTTTCGCAAGCCAGGGTATCATGAACAGGGCAACGACAAAGCCTAATGCATAGAACAGGCCGTAATATCTGACCTGAAAAGGTCCGAGATTGAGAAGCACAGGATTGATGTTGTGGACAAACACCATCTAGGCACCTTTTTTATTCCCTACATGTTCCATGATGGTGAAAGGAAGATTGATGAGGGACAGTGCTGTGGCAATGCAGTTCAGCACAATGAATACCATATCCCCTAAAGTGATGCTATACCAAGTCAGTGCTGCAGAACCGATGATATAGATGATGTTGAAACCCAAAGAGAGCCCTGTCTTCTTTGTCCTTAAGGTCTGGAGGGTCTCAGGCACCCAGGCAATGACTATGCAGAGAGCCCCGAAAACCCCCACAGCAGTCGCAAAATCCATAGAATAAGAGAATAAAGCTAAGTATAAAAGGGTTGTTATTGAAATGCCTCCTCATGAGAGAAAAAGAATGCCTGATTGTGGACTAATGTTTCCCCTGGAGCTTTTATTCTCTATTCTCCATAGGAAATGAAGGAGGGTCCCTGAGAGGAATAGCTATATCCCAACATAATAGACACCAAAACCATAGTATTTATAAACTCTTTATAAATCCTTTATATAAAGCATATAAGAATCGCGTAACAGATAAGGGGGGATATGTGTGGCGAAAAAACAAGTGAAAGCCAAAGAAAAGAATCTCAAGAGAGACATCAGAGTGGTCAACATCGTTGTTTCAAGTTCTCTTGAACATGACATCCCGCTGGAAAAGATGTCAGCGACACTGCCGAACACTGAGTACAATCCTGAACAGTTTCCGGGCTTAGTGATAAGGATCAAAGAACCAAAAACATCAGCACTGATTTTCAGTTCCGGCAAGATTGTCTGCACAGGCGCAAGGACCATGGACGAAGTCCAGAGAAGCATAGACCAGATCATCAAGGAGCTGGCAAAGATCAATGTCAAAATCAAGGTCCAGCCAGTAATACATGTCCAGAACATTGTCGCATCAGGTTCTGTGGGTATGGAGCTGAATCTCAACACCCTTGCAGTCAAGCTGGAGAACACAGAATACGAGCCAGAGCAGTTTCCCGGGCTGGTGTACAAGCTCATGGAAGCTAAAGCCACCTTCTTACTGTTCAGCAACGGCAAAGTGGTGTGCACAGGCACAAAGAGCGAACAGGAAGTGCATAATGCATTGGAGATGCTGATTGCAAACCTCAAGAAGATCAAGTAGCTTCCTTTTCCTTTTTTATAATGTTAGGGTGTAGATTCTATGGAAGCTGCTGAACAGATCGAGAAATTCCGTGAATTCATAGAGCAGCATTACCATGCCGAGCTTCTCGAATCTGTGAGGAAAGGCGAGAATGTCCTCTGGATAGATTTTGCGCTTCTTGCGAAATTCGATCCTGCGCTCGCAGACCTCATGCTGGAGCAGCCTGAAGAGGTGCTCAAGGCAGGGGAGATAGCATGCAAGGAATTCGACCTCCCTAAACCTGTAAAATCATTCACTATCCGCCTCAGGAACCTGCCTGAGAGCCAGAAACTTCTTATCAGGAACATCAGGAGCACGCATTTGGGAAAGCTCTATTGGTATTTGGGGGTGGTGCGGCAGAAGTCTGATGTCAGGCCTCAAGTCACGTCTGCAAAATTCGAATGCCCTGCATGCGGAGCAGTCCATCACATCCTGCAGTTGGACCAGTCCTTCAGGGAGCCCTCGAGCTGTTCGTGCGGAAGAAAGGGAAAATTCACGCTTCTGGCAAAAGAATTGGTTGATGTCCAGCGTCTTTCGCTTGAAGAGGTTTCTGAAGAGCTGGATGGTGGAGAACAGCCGAAAAGGATATGGTGCTTCCTCAAAGATGATCTTGTCAGTCCGCTCTCGGAAAAGAAGACCAATCCTGGGAATAAGATTGCAATTGTGGGTGTGATAAAAGAAGTGCCTATCACCACAAGAAAAGGAACTACCTCAGTCAGGTTCGACCTCCAGATTGAAGCGAACAGCATGCAGGCGATAGAGGAAGATTATACGCAGGTGCAGATAAGTCCTGAAGAGGAGGAGAAAATCAAAGAGCTGGCCCAAGATGAGAAACTGAACGAGAAGCTCGTCACTGCAGTGGCGCCCTCCATCTATGGATACAACAGGATCAAAGAGGCGCTCCTTCTCCAGATCCTTGGCGGCGTGAGAAAGAAGAGGGACGATGGGGGTGTATCAAGAGGAGACTTCCACATCCTGCTGATAGGAGACCCTGGAGCAGGGAAGTCCATGCTCCTCAAGAGGATCAACATCGTCTCTCCGAAGGCAAGGTATGTCAGTGGCAAAGGCGCTTCTGGCGCAGGATTGACAGCAGCAGTGGTCAAAGATGAGTTCCTGCAGGGCTGGAGCCTTGAAGCAGGAGCATTGGTTCTCGCAAACAAAGGCATGTGCATGATTGATGAGATTGACAAGATGACGAAAGAGGACAGGAGTGCGATGCACGAAGCCCTGGAACAGCAGACAGTGACGATCTCAAAAGCGAATATCCAGGCGACATTGGTCTGCGAAACAACAGTCCTGGCTGCAGCAAACCCGAAATACGGGCGCTTTGATCCTTCAGGTGTGATAAGCGACCAGATTGACATGCCCCCCACCCTCATATCCAGGTTTGACCTCATCTTCCCCATAAAGGATATCCCTGACGAATCCAAAGATGAGAAGCTCGCTTCGTTCGTGCTGGGTCTCCATCAGGACAACAAAGGTCTGGAAACTGACATCGACACCGGCTTCCTGAGAAGATATCTGATTTATGCAAAAAAGATTACGCCTGTGCTGACTGCTGCTGCTGTCGCTGAGCTGAAAGAGTACTATGTGAAGATGAGGGCTGCTGGAGCTGAAGTGGAAGCAGGCATGAAGAGTGTGCCCATCACCACGAGGCAATTGGAGGCCATCATCAGGCTTGCAGAGGCCTATGCGAAACTTCGCTTATCAAATAAAGTCACAAAGGCAGATGCAAAGAAGAGCATCGAGCTCATGAACTACTGCCTCACCCAGCTCGGCCTTGATCCGAAGACAGGAAAGATCGACATTGATAAGATTTTCACAGGAGTCACTGCATCGCAGAGAGGCCGCATCCATGTAGTCAAGGAGATTGTGGATGAGCTTATCGCCACGGGCCAGGGAAGGAGCATCGAGGTCCAGCAGGTTGTGCGTGCAGCAGCTTCAAGGAACCTGACAGAGAGTGATGTAACAGAGGCTGTAGAGACGTTGAAGAAATCAGGGGAGATATTCGAGCCTAAGAGAGGCTGGATAAGCAAGATCTAACATGGCAGAGCAGCAGTATGTGCGCCAGACAGCGCATATCATTTCAGCGGGAGAATTTCTGACACTGCCTTTTGTAAAGAAGGAAGGCATGGAGCCGAGCTATCTCCTTAGCCACACCCAGGAAAGGATATCAAGGGTCAACATCCTCGGAACTGTCCTGGAGATACAGGATGAGGTGAATCCCTCGATTATCGTCGACGACGGCACCGGAAGGCTGCGCGCAAGGGCATTTGAGGAGATGCCCTCCCTCAAACACCTGAAAATAGGGGATGCATGCATCATCATCGGCAAGCCAAGGGAATTCAGCAATGAGAACTACGTGGTGCCTGAGATAATAAGGAAAGTGCAAGACAAGAGATGGATCGAATGGAGGAAACTCCAACTGCTGAAACGCAACCTTCTCTTCGGAAAAGACGATGGTGAAGACCAAGAGCCGCAACTGCCTCGGCAACAGAAGCTTCCCTCTTCAGTACCTGGAGAGGAGGAAGTCTATGAAGAAGAAACAGGCCAAGCAGAAGAAAAGCCGACAGCATACGACAAGCTCTTTTCTTTCATCAAGCAGCACGACAAAGGGGAGGGTGTGGAAAAAGGGTTCATCATCACTGCCTCAGAGGTAAAGGAAGCAGAGCCTCTTCTTGACAAGATGCTCCGGGAAGGTGAGATATTTGAGATCCGCCCGGGAAGAGTGAAAGTTCTCTGAGAGTAATCCATGGGGTGTTTGTTTTCCGACAAATTTATAAAGCACCCGTCTTCAGGTTGGAATATGAACGATTACGAAGCATTGTTGGACAACGCGATGAAGGAGATGCCCTCTTCTGTCAAGGAGTCCCAGAGGTTTGAGATACCGAAAGTGCTGGGGCACATCCAGGGCAACAGGACAGTCATCACTAACTTCCACGCCATAGCCCAGCATATCAACAGGGACATAGACCACCTCCTGAAATTCGTCCTCAAAGAGCTCGCGACACCAGGAGACCTGAAGAAGAATGCCCTCATCATCGGCAGCAAGGTGCCTGCCTCAAGGATCAATGAGAAAATCAGGCAGTATGTCAACACCTTTGTCATCTGCAAGGAATGCGGAAAGCCTGATTCCAAGCTCATAAAGGAAGGCAATGTGGCGTTCCTGAACTGCATGGCATGCGG
>CAZTOO010000014.1:6154-11610 GCA_964615215.1 uncultured Methanosarcinales archaeon | reverse complement strand
TGAGCATTCCAGGAAGGGCGGGGAGATGGAGCAGTCACTGGAGACGTTCAAGGAGAAGGCAAAGAGGATAAAATCATCAAGCGACGATGCTCACGCAGAGGATGAAGATACAGGGGAATATGGAGATGATGGCTCTGAGGAAGAGGAAGCAGGAGAAAAAATGCCCAAGAAGAAAGGCAAAGGAGAGGAATGATGGCAAAAAAAGAAGCAGACCCTGAAGTCATCAAGAAGATTACTGACATATCCGGCGGAATCTATAGGGATATCCTCAAGCACAAACAGCCTGAGCTGACTACGCCTTTGCGTTCTCTGAATAATGTGACGTATAACGAAAAAGTAGGGTATTTCGAGATATTGGACAAGGTGAAGAAGAGGACATTGACTGCCACGACCGTCAAGAGCTTCGCACAGACGCTGAAGATGATGACGCTCTCCAAGCAGCTGGTGCAGAATGATGATATTGCGACGAAAAGGGAAGCATACTATGTCTCGAAAAACTGGGGAGATGCAAGGTTCCACGACCAGCCTGAGTCTGACAACGTCATGGACGACATCGAGGCCATGATGTATACCACCAGAGAGAGGCTGGGGTTCCTGCCTGAGGAGAAAGGGGGTGATGTTGCAGGAAAACTCGTGGTGATAGACAAAGATGCTGAGACAGGGAAAGAGCTGAAGATCGACTGCACGAAATTCGGAAGCGGCGCCTATAGCATCCCTTCTTCTGTTGAGCATCTGAAGTTCGAGACAGATGCAAAATTTGTCCTTGCCATCGAGACTGCAGGTATGTTCCAGAGGCTGGTGAAGCACAACTACTGGAAGAAAGCCAATTGCATCCTGATCTCTATGGGAGGGGTGCCTACTCGCGCAACGCGACGGTTCATCCGCAGACTTGCAGATGACTGCAAGATACCTGTGTATGCTTTCACCGACGGAGATCCTTACGGATGGCTGAATATCTATCGTACGCTGAAGGTGGGAAGCGGGAATGCTGCGCACCTGAACAAGTTCTTCTGCGTGCCTCAGGCGCACTTCTTTGGAATAACAGCACGGGACATTGTGGATTACAAGCTGCCGACACATCCTCTGAAAGATGTTGATGTCAAAAGGGTGAAGGATGGGATGAAGAACGACCCCTTTGTCCAGAACTACAAGGAGTGGCAGAAAGCACTGAATGACCTGGTCCATATGAAGAAAAGGGCAGAGCAGCAGGCGCTGGCAGCATGGGGCCTCAATTATGTGATGGAGAAATACCTGCCTGACAAGCTGAAGAACCCGAAGAGCTGGCTGCCGTAGATAAAAAGACTAAAAAATAAAAGGCTTATCTCTTCTTTGAGAGCTTGTCGAAATATTCCATGACCTCTACAGGCAGTGCCATGACTACAGTGTTGGAGGAAGTAGGCCCTAATCCGTCCAGTGTCTGGAGAGTACGCAGTTGCATGGCTCCTCTTGAGGTCGCCATGACTTTTGCAGCCTGGGCGAGGTTCTTTGCAGCGTCCCTGTCCCCTTCGCTCTTTATGATGACAGCCCTCTTTTCTCTCTCTGCGGCTGCCTGTCGGGACATTATCCTTTTCAAATCGTCAGGCACTTCTATGTCCTGCAGCTTGATGACCTGCACGTCAAGGCCCCATTGGTCTGTCTCCTTGTCTACAATCTTCCGTATCTGATCTCCTATCTGCTGCCTTTCGACCAGGATGCTGTCAAGGGTCATGCCTCCGATGACGTCCCTCAGCGCTGTCTGGGCGTACTGGGATATCGCATATTCATAGTCCTGGACCTTGATGATGGCATCTTCCACTTTATTGACCTTGAAGAACACCACCCCGTTGACATTGATAGGGATGTTGTCCTTTGTCATGATCTGCTGCTTGTTGATGTCTAAGGTCGTGACCCTGACATCGACCTTGACCATCCTCTGGAAGATGATGAAGATGAGATGCAGTCCTGGCTGTCTGGTGCTGGTGTATCTGCCTAAGGTGAAGACCAGCCCTTTCTCATACTGGTTGATGACCCTCAGGCCCATGATAAGATAGAGCAGCACAACAATCACGATTACCCATCCGTAGAATACCATACTATCGACCCCCTGTCTTGTTGAGGGAAAGGAATTGCTGTTTCTTTTTAAAGATATCTGCTCTGAGAATGAGGACGGGCCCGGGGGGATTCGAACCCTCGACCTACAGCTTGCTTCGCAGGCAAAGTCCTGTTTGCCTCAAGATAGAAGGCTGTCGCTCTATCCAGGCTGAGCTACGGGCCCATAGGCCTCAAGGAGAGTTTTTGGTTTATAAAGATATGGGTATTCTACGAGGAAAATCATTTGTTTCTTTGGTGTCCCTGTTGTCTCGTACGACGAATAAGGAGAGGAGGCCTCTGTTTCTTAGGCAGTTAAACTATCGTTCCCAGGCCGTAAAAGCCTAAGAACAAAACACTACTCTAAAGAAGAGTATGCGTCAGATACCACTACAGAAAAAAGAAACAAAAAAGAGATGAAACCTCCTTATTTCTTCTTCCCTTTCACTGCCTCAGGCTTATAGTAAGGATACATCGGCATGAAAAACTTCATGATCCCTTTCAGGATGATCAGGACACCGAGCACAATCCAGATGTCCCAGGTCGTGTACATCCTCACCAGGATCAGGATGAGTCCCACTACAATCCATTTTATTCCTATGCAATACCGCATATGTTCTCCCATAACGGCACCTCTTGGAGTTTCTATGTTGCACAGGTATATATATCTTTATGAGAAATCCCTCTTCTAAAGCATAAACTTTTTAAACAACGCGCCAATAATGATGCCTATGAAACAGCAGTTAGTGGCGGGGCTCTTGGTGGCTTTCGTGTTAGTTCTTGCCTCCTGCAGCTCTGAGCCTACTGGCATGGCTGTGTTCCAGGACATGAAGCCTTTCACCTCGATACAGGACATTGAAGACGGCCTGACAGTCCTCTATGAGCAGCCTATCGTGCTGAACCTGAAGGAGAGCACAGACAGCTATGACAAATATGTAGGAAAGGGATTTGAAGTGTATGAGGTCAAGAAGCCGTTCACGATAGGCAGTTTCGCGCGCGACAGAGTGACTGAAAACAACAACAGGATACTGGCGACGTCAAAAGTCGAAGGTATGCAGAGCGAGCATCAGGAAAGTCTTCGGGAATACACCTGGGGTGTTGAATCATGGTTCCTCATGGTGTTTGTGGATGACCAGATGCTGGTGCAGCATGCTGTCGAGGACAACAATCTCTACATGCAGTGCGGCAAGAAGTATGTGATCAACGTGAAGCCTGAGATTCTGGACAATCCAGACCTCTACTGGAAGGAATATGCTGCCAGCGTTGTTTTTCCGGCATATCAGGAAGCCTTTGACATCGAGAAGCCGAATGTGATGTATTACATGAGAAGGCTGCAGAGGAAATGCTGAAATCGAGAAGATAGTTTATTCTCCGAACACATAGCCTTTCTTCTCAAGGATCCGGAATGGATAGCCTCTCAGGTCTTCTTCTCCCACTTCAGCATGGAGCTTTTCTAACACCTTATACAGATGGTTCTTGCCGTCTTTCGGGTCCTTGAAATGAGATTTTGCCTCCAATTCGATATAGGCGCCAAGCTCTTTGACGTCATCGACCACTATCTCAACCTCTTCATAGAGCCAGGTGCTCCTTGATTTCTCGACTACCACTGCTTCTTTTATGTCAAGGCTTTTGAAGATCTTCTTTAATGCTTCCACATTGTCTATTTTTGATTCAAACTCATCACAGTAATCTGTCTTCTTCACTCCCTCAGGATAGAAATGCTTATAGTTTATAGAGACTCCTTTCTGCGATTCTCTCAGACGCAACCATTCATAAGGGTATTTTACTTTGAGGAAATCCCTGTGTTTGGGTACATAATAGGTGTCTCTCTGGAACACATCTTTTGAGACAGATGTTCCGTTTTTATCCAGAAACCTCTTTACTTCTTCAGGGTTCTTCAAAGGCAGTTTTATCTCAATCTCCACATCTTGGTTTGCCATCACGACAAGAAAATCCGTAGGTTATATATTCTTTTTGGTAAGAACGGTATGTTTTTCTAATACTTCTTCACGACTTTCCCAGTCAGGCTTCTCAATTGATGGTCAGTGATTTCCACATCAATCCACTGCTTCAGAGGGAGCCTTTCTTTTGTCCCTACAATGATCGGGTATGAGCCTGGCTGTCGTGCGAAAGTGGTGTTGCCGTCGTGGATTTCTGTAAATAGTCGCTTCATCACCAGGCCTTTCGGAAAGATCTTCTGCAGCATGGGGAAATCAATCTCCTGCCTTATCTGGTTGCGCCATTTCCAGTAATACTGCTTGTTCTTGCGCAGAAATTTGTTGCCGTATTTCTCGAAGAGCATAGTGCCTGGGAACAATGCTACCTGGCGGATGTTGATGCGTCTGACCCAGAGGTCTTTCTCCAGCAGGTTCTTGAGGAATGCCATGTTCTTCTCATGCGTCTGCTTGGACTCTGCTGCAAGGCCGAAGAGGATGTTGATGCCAGGCAATAATCTCGGCAGGCCTCTTTCTCCTCTCTCTTTTCCGAGTCTGTTGAGAAGCTCTATCGCTTTCAGGCTGGTCTCCGGCGTCGAGTTGAGCGTATTTGCCTTCACCACTTCCCCATCAAAGCTTTCGCAGCCGAATGCTGCGACATTGCCGTCAGTGCCGTATTTTATGAGCGCTTTCGTGATGTCCTCTCCGCCTTTCCTTATCACGAAGACAGGATTGACGTTGTCGATATGCAGGACTTCGATGTCCGGGCATGATTCTCTGATATCCTTCAAAAGTCCTATCGGATCTGTGAAGGAATAGAAACAGGTCTGTTTTCCCAGCCTGAAAAAACGTTCTCCTACTTTGTAGAATGCTTTCACTTCCTCGACGATGTCTTCTTTCTTTCGGTATTCAGTCTTGTTTTTTAGCGGTTCTGTGCAGAATGAGCATCTCCCTACATTGCAGCCTCTGCCTGTCTCGATCTCGATGATTTTCAGGTTCTTTATCTGTTGTGCGACTTCTGCGCCTTTGATGGCGTACTTTGCAATTTCTTCGAAGGTGAATCTATATGGCCTTACTTCATTGAACATGTTGGTGTCAATACGCTCTGAGAATCTGCCGCCTTCAAGCTGCGTGCCATAGATGACGGGGCCTGTCAGTATCTTCTTTGTCTTGATATCTTTGATGAGTGCTGCAAGCTCTGCCAATGTTCCCGGCATGGCTGAAAGGTATTTTCCAGGGACATGCACCCCCACGATGAAGATGAGTTCGTCGCTGCTGTTGAGGATTTTTTCTGTCTCCTCTTTGCTTCTTGTCGTGTTGTAGGTGTAGATATCTGTCTGCATCGGATTCTCTACAATCTTCTTTTTCTTACTCAGGCGAAGGTCGTCTATGGTGAGATAGTGGATAGTGCACGCTCCCTTTGACTTGAGGAAGCCGTAGAGATATCTCGGATAG
>CAZTOO010000014.1:0-6144 GCA_964615215.1 uncultured Methanosarcinales archaeon | reverse complement strand
GACTCCTACGTAAGGCGGGACACCTAAACCTGATGGTTCGTCTGTGTAGCAGTCTATGATGGCGTAGGTTTTCATGCAAAGGGTAGCAGTTTATAGTCTCTTTTAAGGCTTTCCCTGCTTTGGAACAGAATGATAAAGGCACAGACCCCGGGCTTACTCTTCGGATGGTTCGTATAGTAGATATACTTTTTCTGAATACGAAGAAAGGGAGTGTTGGGCAGCTAGGCCATTAAGGCAAGGGAAGGGCAAACGCTACTACAAATCTTTAAAAAGCTATGGTGTTTCTCTCCCTTTAGTATTCGAGAGGCATAGATTGATGAAGCTGGGTACTATTACTGGAAAGACAACCACAAAAGAGTTCTCCTTCCTTGTAGAGGGTGAAGTGAAGAGCTTCGAGTATGTCCAGGTCCCCCACAAAGAGTATGGTTTTGTGCTTGCGCAGATAGCGGAATTGGAGAAGGATGAAGAGAAGACTGTTGCGACATGCATCATCATAGGCTATAAGGACGAATACGGAAAAGTCAAGCCGCTGAGGGTGCCTTTTGACATTGGCACTGATGTTATGCTTGCTGAGACTGAGTTCATCGCTTCCATGATCTCTTTGGGAAGGGAAGGAGGTGCCTATATCGGAAAACTGGAAGGCAAGGACATCAAGGTCTATCTCGATATGCAGCAGTTGCTCACCAAACACTTGAGTGTGCTTGCAAAATCAGGCGCCGGAAAAAGCTATGCAGTGGGTGTCCTGATAGAAGAGCTCCTAGAAAGAAATGTCCCCCTGCTGATTATCGATCCCCACGGAGAATACATCTCCCTCAGGGAGAAGAATGACAGCCTGAAAGAGAAGGAGAGGATGGCTGCTTTCGGTGTTGCCCCCAAAAGCTACAAGCAGAAGATCAAGGTGTATGGGGACAGCTCCTGCAACGATGATTGTCTGCATCTCAAGCTTTCAGACGGATTCACAGCAGATGAACTTCTGGATATCCTGCCTGCAAAGCTCAGCCAATCACAGCTTGGGATGGTATATGCAACGATCAAGAACCTCAATGCTTCCTCCAAGAAGCCTTTGACTCTCTCTTCCCTGAGCCATGAGGTCTCCCTCCTGGATTCCAACCTCAAGTGGGGCATACTGCCTCTTCTGGATTACCTCAAAAGCCTGGATCTGTTCTCAGAGGTGCCTACACCGCTAAGAGAGCTTGTGCAGTTAGGCAGATGCTCCATCATCAACCTGCGCGGCATGTCACCAGAAGTCCAGGACCTGGTGGTGTACAAGATTGCCAAGGACCTCTTTGAGGCAAGGAAAAAAGACAGCATACCTCCTTTCTTCCTGGTGGTGGAGGAGGCCCACAACTTCTGCCCTGAGAAAGGAATGGGAGAAAAAAAGATTGCAGGCAAAGTGTTAAGGCTGATAGCTTCTGAAGGAAGGAAATTTGGGTTGGGGCTGGCAGTGATCACCCAAAGGCCTGCAAGAATCGAGAAATCTGTCATCTCGCAGTGCACTACCCAGATCATACTGAAACTGACCAACCCCAACGACCTGAAAGCTGTCTCGCAGTCAGTGGAAGGCATCACGCTCGAGACTGAAAAGGAGATAAAAAATCTGCCTGTTGGTACAGCGCTCGTGACAGGCATCGTGGACATCCCGCTTCTCGTCAGCATCCGTCCCAAGCGCACCAAGCATGGCGGCCAGGCTGTGCAGATATTCAAGCTGGATGAGCTTCCCCAGGAATTCATCGCAAAGACTGATGATATGCGCATCAAGGAGATACTGCCTATCATCCAGCCTCGCATCACGGAGAATGATGCAAAGATCATGGCAGAGCCAGGGGAGAAGATAGAAACTGTGCTGCTTCCTGCTGTCCTTGTCAGATGCAGGCAGGGAAATGATGAGTTCCAACTATTAGTAGAGATGGTGGGAGGCCATGTTCTCGATCCAGAGCAGAAAGAGGGAAAGAAACTGCCTGATTTCACAGAGCTTCCGAAGAACAGTGTGTTTGTCCTCAAGACGCTTTTCCTCTCAGGCCCTCTCATCCTGCAAGGTCTGAGGGAGAAGACAAAGCTGCCTCTGAAAGAGCTCCAGAGCCTGACTGACAGGCTTCTTGCGAAAGGCCTTATCATGAAGCAGGACAGCGACACCCTCAAGCTCCATGACTCCTATCTCTTCTCGTCGCTGAAGAGCGCTGAGACTTTTGAGAAGATAGAATACACCTCTTTTGCGCACACTTCGAAGAGGGAAGCAGCCATCACTCCTGAAAAGCTCAGGGCATTGCTGTCTGAGTTCGTGTCAGTGCTTGACATCCGGGAGTGCTTTATCGTCCGCTATGAACCCCTATCGGGAGAGGAAGCGTCATGAGGCACCACAGGAAAGGCGATTTCAGGCTCGGAGAGGAGCTTAAGGTCTCTGAAGAGCTCATCCTCACAGATTTAGAGGCATTGTTCATGAAAGCCATGGAGAGGAGAGTGAAAAGCCATGAAGGGAAGAGGCTTGCGGTTGCCTTCTCAGGCGGTATCGACTCCACACTCATCGCCCTTGCGCTGAAGAGGATGAAGGCAGATTTCATGTGCTATACTGCTGCGTATATGGATACAGGCTATAGCATTCCCAGGGACCTCGTGTGGGCAGGGGATGTCGCCAAAGAGCTTGAGCTGCCGCTGAAAGTGCTTGAAGTGAGCATCGAGCAGGCAGACCCTGTTATCAGAGAAGTCATGAAGATTATCAAAGAGCCAGATGTAGTGAAGGTAGGGGTGGGAGCCACAGGATTTGTCGTCGGAAGAGCTGCTAAGAAGGATGGCTGTGTGGCATTGTTCACCGGATTGGGCTCTGAGGAAATTTATGCAGGCTATTACCGCCATGAAGTTGTGCTGAAACAGGGCAAGAATGTGAATGAGGAATGCTTACGAGGACTGCACGGCATCTATGCAAGGGATGTGGAGAGGGATGTTGCATTATGTGAGGCTGCGGGATTGGAGCTGCTGGTGCCTTTCCTTGACAATGACCTGATTGATTATTCCCTGCGCATCCCTTTCAAACACAAGATAACACCAGAGCAGAAAAAAATCATATTGAGAAAACTTGCCATCAGGATGGGAATACCTACACACATAGCTGAAAGGAAGAAGCTGGCTGCGCAGTACGGGAGCAATCTCGACAAGGCAATAGACAAGGCAGCACGGAAGCATGGCTTCAAATACAAGAAACAGTATCTGACTGCACTGATGAAAGAGCTTTCCTGAAGAGACGTCCATAAGCCATATAAAGCCTTACTTATTGACGATAACAAGTGAAACCATGAAAAAGATCCTGTTGTTCAAGATAGGTGCCATAGGCGACACTATCATGACAACGCCATTGGTACGCCAGCTGCGGAAAAGATTTGCAGATGCAAGACTAGACTATCTGATAGGCAGGACAGCATCTCAGGCTTTGCTTGGGAACAAGCACCTTGATGAGATCATCACTTTTGAGGAGAGCGTCTTCTTCAAAAAGAATATCTTCCAGTGGATGGCTCTGGTAAGGAAGGTGCGTGAGACGCACTATGACACTGTCTTTGTCCTGGACAAGCACAGATTCTGCAGTCTCACTGCCTCTTTTTTTAACATCAAAGAGAGGATAGGCTTCGACAGGCTCGGGAAAGAGGGTGTGGGGCTGACGCATAAGGTCTATTTTGACGGAAGCAGGCATGAGATACTCTATTATCTTGACCTTCTCAAAGCCTATACAGGAAAGGCTGATTATCGTGATGTGAAGACCGAGCTGTTCTTGGCGAAGAAAGACATCAGCTTTGCTGCAGATGTCTGGAAGAAACATAGGATCCGGAAAAAGAAGGTGGTGGTGATTGCTCCAGGCGGCGCACAGAATCCTGGCCAGTCAGTCAGCCTCAAGCTCTGGCCTAAGGAGAGGTATACTGAACTTACCAAACGGCTTGTCGCAAAGAACTCTGCTGTTGTTCTGGTCGGGGACAAGAATGATACAGCACTCTCCAGCTTCATAGCAGAAAAGGTGAAGAGCCCTTTATGCATCGACCTCACAGGAAAAACCACCATCAGGCAGACTGCAGCACTCATGAAGAACGCCTCCTGCATAGTGTGCAACGATACCGGCAGCATGCATATCGCCTCTGCAGTGAATGAGCGCATCATCTCGATCTTCGGTCCCACAGACCCTAAAAGGTTTGCGCCGCTCCACAAGAAAAGCATATGCCTCTGCAGGAATGAAGGCAAGCCCTGCAATGACATCTTCGGCAATTTCCGGGACTGCACTGAAAAGAATGATTGCGGCCTCATATCTGTCGATGAAGTGGCATTGGCAGCGGAAAGAAAAGCCTAGGGCTTCCTCTCATCAGAAAACTGGATGCCGGACTAATAAGATATATAAATAAGTGGTTAATTATAGAGGATATCGCTCTTGCCCTGATGTATGGCAGGGTGAGAGAAAGGGGGATTAATCATGAAAGGAGTAATACTTGCAGGCGGCAAAGGACTTCGGCTTTATCCACTTACTAAAGTCACGAACAAGCATCTTCTTCCTGTAGGAAGAGAGCCTATGATACTCAATCCCATCAGGAAGCTTCTCGAGGCAGGCATCAAGGACATTCTCGTCATAACAAGCACTGAACATATGGGTGATATCGTGAATCTGCTCGGCAGCGGAGCAGAATATGGGGCGAATTTCACCTACAAGGTCCAGGAATCTGCATCAGGGATTGCCCATGCGCTCAGCCTGGCAGAAGGATTCGCTGCCAAGGACAGCATTGTCGTCATCCTAGGGGATAACATCACTACAGGCACTATCGCGCCGTATATAGCCAAGTTCAAGGAGCAGAAAAAAGGTGCGAAAGTCCTGCTTAAGAGGGTCGGAGACCCCACGAGGTTTGGGATAGCGGCGATTGATGAAAAACAAGTCATCGAGATTGAGGAGAAGCCACAGAAGCCGAAGTCGGACTTTGCTGTCATCGGCTATTATATGTATGATCCCTATGTCTTCGACGTCATCAGGACGATGAAACCCTCTGCAAGAGGAGAGTATGAGATCACTGATGTGAACAATGCCTACATCAAAAGAGGCCAACTCACCTATGATTTTCTCGAGGGCGACTGGACAGATGCAGGCACTTTCGAATCTCTTGCCTTCGCAAATGAGCTTGTCCTGAAGCATGAGCCCGCTAAAGATGAGGATGTCACCCATGTATCGGAAAAACAACTTCATGAGATGATTAAAGAGAAAGAGAAGACCATCAAGGAACTCAAGAAATACAAGAAGTAAGGTCATTGACATGAAACAACAGGCTCCCCACATCAACACCTCAGCAATCGATATATCTGTTGTTATTCCTGTCTACAACAGTGAGGGAAGTGTAGGGAGCCTCTATAAGCGACTTGCTGAGGTTTTCAGGAAGGAAAGGCTTACCTGGGAACTTATTCTGGTCAATGACTACAGCAAAGACAAGAGTTGGGAAGTCATTAAGGGCATTGCAGTAAAAGACAGGCGCGTGACAGCAGTCAATCTCATGAATAACTTCGGGCAGCATAATGCCATCGTGTGCGGCCTTTCTTTTGCGAAGGGAAGATATGTCGTCACGATGGACGATGACCTCCAGCACCCTCCTGAGGAGATACCACAGCTCCTGAAGACGCTTGTCAGAGGAAACTACAAGGTGGTGTATGGGCAGTACAAGCAGAAGCAGCACGGGTGGTTCAGGAGCCTGTGCTCTCGCTGTATCAACAGCGTCATCTCAAGGATTACCGGGAGCGGGTATGCAGTCACTTCTTTCAGGATTATGGAACAGTGCATCGCCAGAGAGATCGCTTCGTTCAACAATTTCAACATCATGCTCGATGTCCTCATCAAGGAGATGGTGGCGAATAAACAGGTGGGTCATTGCACGGTCCGGCATGAAGCGCGCACCATCGGAAAGTCGAATTATTCGTTCAGGAAGCTTTTCGCATTCACTGTCAATATGGTATTCAATTACACTCTCTGGCCCCTGAGGATAGCCACGATCTTCGGGTTCATCATCTCCAGCCTGAGCGTCATCCTCGGCATATTCTATCTTATCTACTATCTTATGTACGGCATCGACACCAAAGGATGGCTCTCTCTGGTTCTGCTGCTGACATTCTTCTCAGGCATGCTCCTTTTCATGCTCG
>CAZTOO010000013.1:0-12162 GCA_964615215.1 uncultured Methanosarcinales archaeon | reverse complement strand
ACAACAGATGGGTGGAAGTGCCTACTGCCTATTACAAGAGCACTGACCTCCACCAGTATTTCGCAAGCAACTTCACCTCGCTGTCGGTATTTGCAGTCACCACCAAGACCACCAAGCCAAGACCTCCGGTGACAGTGATTGTGACAGGCAGGAACGTGACAGGGACAGAGACAGGGGCGAGATATACAGACACCACACAGGCAGTGAAAGATTTCCTGGACAGCATCAAAGAGAGCGGCATGATTCCGCTGTTCGCCGGCATCATCCTGTTGTTGACCGTCATAGCTATCATCGTGCTGCTGTTCGCAAAGGATATGTTCGGCATAAAGACCAGGATGATGGGAGGCATGGCGCGCAGGAAGATTGACAGGGAACTCAGACGGAAGATGAGGACGCTTGAGAGAGCCCCCGGAAAAGTGCCCAAGAAAGAGAGCATCTCTGAAGGCATTGAAGAGCGTCTGAGCAGACAGGTCCTGAGCAGGGAGATGCTCCAGCATGTCGCGAGAGATATGCTTACTGAACAGAAAGAGGAGCTGACAGGAAGGAAAGCCTCTCCCGGGACGAAACAGGGCTTCAGACCATTCCTCTGGGTCACAGAAAGATACAGATATCATTTCAGCAAAGACAAGGACTATATCAGGCTGAAGAAGCTTGAGAAACGCATCCGGCAGGTCAAATACGAGACTTCACGAGATTACCGGCCATCACGGATGGAAGAGAGATGGAACAAGCTAAAGTACAGCCTGAGAAAAAAAGTGGGGAAAAGCCCTGAGAAGGACATCCACCATTCATTCAATAAGATCAATGACTCATTCAAGAAGGCAGAGACCCTTCCCCAGCACGGCGGCGAGGTCGTTGACGAAACGGTAAAAGTGCAATGGTACAAATGAACAGCCTGATGAATCAGAGGCAGAGGAATGCCTATACCCTCCTCACCACAGTATATATACTCACATTCATGCTCCTTGCGACTGTCCCACACACCACAGCCATAAGCGAGAACGACATCCAGTTCATCACCGCGGACGAGTTCCTCGATGCAAGCGGCGACTATGCCTCAGAGATGCAGTCGAAGATCTCGACTGCACCGCGGACCTATCTCAGCGACGAGGATATCGTATTCTATGTGGACCTTCCTGGATACGATATCCTGGACATCTCGCTGATATGCCTCGACAACAACAACATGACGCCTATCATCCTTGACAAGCAGCGCTGGATGAACGGCACCTATCTTGCAGCCTATAACCTGAGAGACTACAGATGCGGCCATTTCTACATCCAGGTAGAGTATCTCATCGAGAATGAAGTCTATAAGATCACCAAGGAGATCAGGACTGAGAAATTCAGCAGGGTGCTCGAGCATGTCATGGACAGCCAGCAGATAGACGGCAGCTTCATAGACCCCCTGAGCACTGCCTATGCGGTATGGGGCATGTCGCACTACAGGACATTGTTCCCGACTGAGCTGAGCAGGTCATTGTCATGGCTCAAAGACAACAGGGACAACCAGCTCAAATGCTGGCCGAAGGACGACTGCAATGTCAAGACAACGGCGCAGATACTGGCTATCCTCAACGAGGCAGACTACAATAACACCTACCGCATCGTGTGGGACGGCAATGCGTGGCTGGTGAGCACGCTCAACCAGATAAAGCACAGCAAGAAATGGGAGATCAATGTGACAGCCATCGCTGACACAGGGTGCCTGTTGAGGTACGCTCTCGAGGAGAGCAGCAACGTCAGCACTGATACGAACAGCTCCTCCAATGAGACCGCCACGAATGAGACCACCTCTGCCGGCCTGAACGGCACCATCACCTCTGCCAATTTCTATCTCAAAAAGGATGCTTCAAAGCTCTTCTACATCGAGGCAGAGAACGGAAGGGACCTTACGGTAAGCTGCACAGACAACATACGATTCCTCCTGAGAGATTACCAGAACAACACTGTGTACCTTACTTCAGACAAAGAAGTGAAGTATCAGATAAGGAACAAATGCTGGAACCAGTTCTCACAATGGGGTGAGTGCGACACTGAGACCTCTTTGTACGGGGTGCTGACCAGCATCAATGAATCGTATAAGGAAGATACGAAAGACTGGCTGATCTCCCAGCTGAAAGAGAACAGAATCACCGGAGAGTATATAGGGGAGAACCAGTTCTACGACTATTCGACAGTAGTCGAAAGCTCCTTATTCCTCAGGATATTCTCCAACATGACAGAGGTCAAGGACTGGCTCCATTTCACCCAGAACAATGACGGCAGCTGGGGAAAACAGAGAAGAGCGGCGGACAGGGTGCTTGACACTGCGTATGCGCTCTGGTCACTGCAGTTCCTTGAGAACGAGTCTGAAGTGGTGAAAGACGGCAGGACCTGGCTTTCGCTGAACGAGCCTGATGAGGGATGGGGCAGTGTCGAGAAGAACGTCATGGTGTATCAGGCCCTCTACAACAACATCAAGCCATTCCTCAAGGCAGAGCCGAATGTCCTCATCCTTGACGGCAATGAACTTACGGTAAAGATCAGCAACCCCACCTTCTTCAATATCGAAGACATCCAGATGGTCTTTGAGAATGACCTTTCCAATTACATCACTGCAGAGAGCATTGAAGCAATGCCTCCGTTCTCTTTCAAGACCATCAAAGTGACGAAGAAGGACATCCCGGCAGGCAGATACTACGGCCATATACTGTTCACGAGCAACAGCACCGGCAATCTGCTCAGGCTGCCGGTCATCGTGATAAGGTACCCCGAGATTGACCTGAAAGTAAAGGACCAGCCAAGCTATGTGTTCGGGCAGAGAGGCACAATAGATTTCATGGTGAAAAAGACCGCAGGAGAGTTCAGATGCGTGCTGGAATGGAAAGATGAGGACTTCACCAGCGATAAAGAGGTCACGGTAAACAGCCAGAACGAGATTTCGGTGAACATCCAGTTCAACGAGCTTGCCAAGAGGAAGAAAAGCTATAAAGGACTCTGGGCATGCTATAATCCAGACAAGACCACCACCATCCCCTTCGAAGTAGAGATAGCGCAGTATGTGGCAGAGCCACTTACCTTCGAGACTGGCAGCATAGAGGTCACCTCTCCGAGACAGGGGAGCCCCTTCATGCTGACAAACAACCTTGATGAGCCGCTGGAGGTAGAACTCTCGTTCCGGAAGCCTGAGCAGTATTTCTCATTCTCTGAAAGCACGTTCACGCTCCAGCCGTTCGAGAGCAGGGAGGTGGCAGTAGAATCCCGCCTGCCAAAGATATCAAGACAGACCTTGAGCACTGTGTTCGAATCCAACAATGCTATAGTGGCAAGCGCGCTGAAAGGAAAATGGACAAGCGAACTTCCCTTCACACTCTCCATTACCGACTACGCCAACCGTTATAAGATGAGGATGCTCATGATCTATGCACTTTCAACGGTTGGCATAGTCTCTCTCATGGGAGGGCTCTCTTATGTGTTCAGGAGGCAGCTCATGGTGGAATGGGCAAAGATGATGGCGCATCTGAATGCGCGATGGAGATACGCAAAAGCATACGCCACCTACCTCAAGAAAGGATTTACTATAGGCATGCTCAGCCTGGTACCGCAGAAGATAAGGGAAAGGGTAGGCTTCCTCAACAGGATGTATGAAAAGGCGCAGGAGACACCGCCTGAACAGCTAGGCATGCCTGGCAGGAGTGTGGAGTTCCAGAAAGCGGGGGCAGAGAGTGCCGGAGGCATGGCTCTTCCCGATATGCCGAGCATGACAAAAGCGCCAAGCATTGATGAACATATCATCGATCTCGTCAGGATCATGAAAAGCCTGCACAAGACAGAGGAACAGATCAGGCAGCAGCTGATGAAGGAAGGGTTCCATCCGACTGAGGTGGACATGGCGCTGCAGCAGCTTGCAACCCTCGAAAAAGAGGCAGAGAAGAGAGTTGGGGAGGAGAAGATCCTCCAGGTGATTGACGCGATGGAGGGCAGCGAGGACGATATCAAAAAGATCCTCAAGTCGAAAGGCATTGAAGACCTGTACATAGACCAGGCCTTCAAGAGGATTGACGTGAAGAAGAAGGAGGATGCGCAGAAAGCAGGCATCCCCCTCACAAAAGAAGGCCACCTTGCAAAGGGTGAGAAAAAATAGAGAAAAAACAGGGCAGTCAGAACGAAAGCTTTATATAAAGTTTCAACTGATTACCTTGGAGAAAGAGGGTGAAGAAAGATGTTGAAAAGAAGGGTGAAATCGCACACATTGGAGAAACTGGTGGGAGCATTCATGCTGCTCTTCGGGGCTGCTGCGCTCTACATCTTCTTTAAGGCGCTGAGACTGCAGATCACAGCCCCAGACGTGGCAATCATCGAAATACTGCTGATTATCGTGCTTGCGATACTTGCGCAGACCCTTATATTGATAAGGATCTATGAGCAGCATAACCTCTAGAGACAAAGCAGCGGAAGGATTCTTCACCCTTTCTCGCTTTTTCTTTCCTTTTTATTGAGATGTGATGTCTTGCCTTTCTATAATCGTTGAATATTTCTTATGATGAAGATGCATCAGCACCCTATGACCACTACAAATAAGAGTAGTGTTGGGTATGCTTTTTCCTTTAGCGTCAGGAGCCCTGGGCTTAATGGCCTAAGCAACAGAGGCTTACTCTTTGGATAGTCAAAAAGGTTGTATTTCTAAAGGTATCTCTCTTGAATACAACGAATATGAAGGGGAGTGTTGGGGTCTAAACTGTTACTGCCTGAGAAATGCAGGACTTTAACCTCCTTACTCCCAGACTTACTCTTCAGATAGTGGTGGGAGAGATACTCTTACTTGATACACAGAATAAGAATGGAGAATGAGAGATTTGGTGAACTGGAACTACCCGCCCCTCATCCTCCAGAGATTCGTTGAGAGCTATCCATACATACTCTGTGAAAAAAAGAAAAAAGAGACATCATGGTCTCTAGGGGAAGATATATTCCCGGAACTGGGAAATGATATCCGGAGTTGCGGTCTCGATAGTCAGCACATGGCCTACCTTCGGGATGACGCTGATGGAGATGTCCTCATCAACACCAATGCCCCGGGGAGCAGGGAAGCAGATCTTCACCACATCGCCCCTCTGCAGGTAACCTAGCTTGTACGAACTGCCCTGCACAAGATATTCAACGCTATACGTGCCTAAGCCGGTCGCTGAATCAAACGAAAAGCCAGCGCCGCTCCTCTCGCATAACGCTGTCGTGCCGGCAAACTCAAGATCTCCAGATTGATTGTTCGTATCGAACTCAATCAGCGTGTCGGCAAAAGCGATAGCATCCGAGCCTGCAGCAAGCTTCATCTTCAGGAAAAAGTCATCCAGGTAGCTGTCAGTGCCGTTCTCAGCATACAGCAGGATAGCCCTTGCAGAGGTGCTCACCTGCGTCCTGGTCCTCTCCCCTGTCAGGAGGGCCTTGCTCTGCAGCGTGTTCGCAGTCTGCAGCAACACACCGGCAGCTATAGCAGCAACCAGTATCATAGCAATGAAAATTATCAGAGTGCCTATGCCCATCTCGGCTCGCTTTCCAGTTTGTAGTAGTTTCTTCATCTCTGCTCACCTCATGGGAAGATGTACTCGCGCTTATCGTTCAGGATATCCGGGGTGGCAGTCTCTATCAGCGTCACATGACCTACCTTCGGAACAAACCTCACACTGATATCCTCATCAGTGCTGATGATTCTTGGCGAGGAGTAGCATACCTTCACCACATCGCCACGCTGTAAAAAGCCGCCCTTATAGTTCGGGCCGCGAATCAGATATTCAACTGCATAGCCGCTCGTCCCTGTGCTCAGGAAGATATGGGCATCGTCAGTTATGTTGCCTGGAGTCCTGGTCTGGCCAACAATGCTCATAGAACCATACGTTGTTCCTCCTATAGTCACTGGCTCGTCAAACACGTAGAACTTATAAGGATTGGAAGTGTTCACCGAACCGTTTATCGCAGGCGTGAAGGTGTAGTTCCATTCACCAACACCGGAAATAACAATACTGAGATTGTCACTGGCGTTGGCAACACCGGTCAGATTCAGATAGTCTGTCAGGGAATCTGCATTGAAATCAGCAATGGAATTGTCTATCGCCAAGAGCTCAGTGGTGTTGTCAAGATAATCAGGACTCCACCCATAGATCTTGTCGCTGCTGCTGTCCTTGGTGTCGAACTCTATCAATGCATCAGTGAAAGAGATGGCATCAGAACCTGGAGACAGTGTCATCTTCTGGCAGAAATAAGTCAGATTCGCATCTGCACCGTTCTCAGCGTACAGTAATATTACATGGGCTGATGTCGCAACCTCAGTCTTCGTACGCTCGCCTGTCAGCAAAGCCTTGCTCTGAAGGCTGCTCGCAGTCTGAAGCAATACTCCAGCAGTGATAGCAGCAACCAGTATCATAGCGATAAAGATGATCAGCGTACCTATGCCCATGTCTGCTTTCTTGGTCTGGAGTACATGCATATGAATTCACCTCATGGGAAGATATATTCCCGGAACTGGGAAATGATATCCGGAGTTGCGGTCTCGATAGTCAGCACATGGCCTACCTTCGGGATGACGCTGATGGAGATGTCCTCATCAACACCAATGCCCCGGGGAGCAGGGAAGCAGATCTTCACCACATCGCCCCTCTGCAGGTAACCTAGCTTGTACGAACTGCCCTGCACAAGATATTCAACGCTATACGTGCCTAAGCCGGTCGCTGAATCAAACGAAAAGCCAGCGCCGCTCCTCTCGCATAACGCTGTCGTGCCGGCAAACTCAAGATCTCCAGATTGATTGTTCGTATCGAACTCAATCAGCGTGTCGGCAAAAGCGATAGCATCCGAGCCTGCAGCAAGCTTCATCTTCAGGAAAAAGTCATCCAGGTAGCTGTCAGTGCCGTTCTCAGCATACAGCAGGATAGCCCTTGCAGAGGTGCTCACCTGCGTCCTGGTCCTCTCCCCTGTCAGGAGGGCCTTGCTCTGCAGCGTGTTCGCAGTCTGCAGCAACACACCGGCAGCTATAGCAGCAACCAGTATCATAGCAATGAAAATTATCAGAGTGCCTATGCCCATCTCGGCTCGCTTTCCAGTTTGTAGTAGTTTCTTCATCTCTGCTCACCTCATGGGAAGATGTACTCGCGCTTATCGTTCAGGATATCCGGGGTGGCAGTCTCTATCAGCGTCACATGACCTACCTTCGGAACAAACCTCACACTGATATCCTCATCAGTGCTGATGATTCTTGGCGAGGAGTAGCATACCTTCACCACATCGCCACGCTGTAAAAAGCCGCCCTTATAGTTCGGGCCGCGAATCAGATATTCAACTGCATAGCCGCTCGTCCCTGTGCTCAGGAAGATATGGGCATCGTCAGTTATGTTGCCTGGAGTCCTGGTCTGGCCAACAATGCTCATAGAACCATACGTTGTTCCTCCTATAGTCACTGGCTCGTCAAACACGTAGAACTTATAAGGATTGGAAGTGTTCACCGAACCGTTTATCGCAGGCGTGAAGGTGTAGTTCCATTCACCAACACCGGAAATAACAATACTGAGATTGTCACTGGCGTTGGCAACACCGGTCAGATTCAGATAGTCTGTCAGGGAATCTGCATTGAAATCAGCAATGGAATTGTCTATCGCCAAGAGCTCAGTGGTGTTGTCAAGATAATCAGGACTCCACCCATAGATCTTGTCGCTGCTGCTGTCCTTGGTGTCGAACTCTATCAATGCATCAGTGAAAGAGATGGCATCAGAACCTGGAGACAGTGTCATCTTCTGGCAGAAATAAGTCAGATTCGCATCTGCACCGTTCTCAGCGTACAGTAATATTACATGGGCTGATGTCGCAACCTCAGTCTTCGTACGCTCGCCTGTCAGCAAAGCCTTGCTCTGAAGGCTGCTCGCAGTCTGAAGCAATACTCCAGCAGTGATAGCAGCAACCAGTATCATAGCGATAAAGATGATCAGCGTACCTATGCCCATGTCTGCTTTCTTGGTCAAGTTCATCCAGTTCACCTCTCTTGTACCCTTGGATAACGATTACTGTCAGATCATGCAAACACAACAATCATCATGTTATACACAACCGCTTGTTTCATAGCACCTGTTATAATTGTGCTTCTTGTTGGTGCATAATTATGCCCTTTTGAGAGCCCGTTATACACACCACCAGTTTTTATATTCCGTATGTACCTCTCGAACTCCCAATTATCTGTGAGCATGCCCTGCTGAAGAACATACCCTTCTCGACGAACAGTGACGTTGCCCCTCTCTGACCACCTTTTGCTTTTAGAGGGCTGGAGTCCGCATACCTTCCTAAACCACAAACGTACAACGTCTGTCCTACGGAGTAGATTGCATTGGAAAATATTTAAAGCTTTGCGTTGAGAATCTCCTCGTTTATAGACGATAAACCAACATCATGTAGCACAGTCAAAGACTGATTATGGGAAAGATGAAGAGGGATATCAGAAGAGAGAAGTTCCTTCTTTCTAACCCTTATGCTGAGCAGAGGAGGACTGCTTCGAACGGTAGAGCACTCTCTTCTCAAACGGCCGTTCCTTCAGGAAATCCGTAAAGGCTCTCGTCACCTGCGAATCCCAGTTGTCAAGAAGCACCTGGATCTCATCCACCGGCATCTTTAGACGTGTCGAGAGCTCTTCCACGCTGAAATACTTGTCAGGATGCTGGTCAAGGAAGGCAATGATACGCCTTGTCTTCTTGGAGTTCACCCAGAGGCCTTTGTTGACGAACGAGACGATACTTTCCTTGAATTTAGGGTTCTTCGTGACAAACAGGACAGCAGGCTTGATGACCTTCTGCTTGTTCCGTGTATAGATCATCTCTGTCCTTATGAGACCTGCCCCCTCCAGCTTGCGAATGTTCTCATGGAGCGTGGACATGGAATGGCCGATCTCTGCTTTTATCCTAGGGATTGTCAGGGAATCCTTGTCTGCAAGCAGCTTCAGGATCTTTCTCGGAATCTCCTGGCTCCATAAATCCGTAATCTTCGCCTTGAAGGAATTGTCAAACGGCTGGGGCAGAAAATCAAGTATCTGGTCTGTACGCCTGTCATAATACACGCAGTATTCCATGCTCTTGCCTCCACACCCCGGATGCTGGGAGGGACGTGCGTATATAAAAGTTTCGCAAAAATGACAGAAAAACGGGAAGACCGAATGAAGGGAAAAGTGAACAACCTTATTTTGCTGGCACACTGCTTTTTCGACGAGAGGAAGGGGTAGAAAAAAAGAGCGGGGAGAGGAGGGAGGAACCCCTCTCGAGACACATCGCGCACTTCCCTGAAAAGCTTTAAATACAATCAGATAACTAATTATTCGGTAATACCGAATTACTAGATAAATAACGCAGAGAAGCGCATGAAGCGCAGAGATGGTAAGTCAGGATGCGGGAGAGAAAGGAAACATGGGATTCAGCAACATCACGTCACATCTTCTTCTGTTCATAGCCACGCTGCTCATCTCCACAGGCCTGGTGATCATCTTCAAAGGCTACATCGACGCAAGCAGCGATTCCCTGCTGAAGCAGCAGCAGTTCGTCTCGAACCAGTTCGAGACCGATATCACCATAGAGAATGTGGGCTATGACAACACCACAGCACCTGATATCCATAACATCACCGTCGTAGATGTCAGGAATGTAGGCAGCTCCATACTTGACCCTGACAGGATATATGCATATATCGACGGCGTGTGGATAATCAAAAATGCTGGCAACATGAGCATCTCTGTGCTGAATGACACCGACACCGTGAATCCCGGCTATTGGGACCCGAAAGAGCTGCTTGAGATCGAGATCTACGGCAACCTGAACAGCACAGTCACGCACACGGTGAAGGTCAGCACAGAATACGGCATATCGGACAGCGAACTCTTCTCCATATGAGAAGAGACAGGCAAAAAATATCGTTAAGCAGAGAGACGGTGTAAGACATGGGTCTGGGAAATGTGTTTGCGACGATGATGATGTTCGCCATACTCGTCACTGTATTTTTCACCATGGTTAACATCAACAAGAACGCCATGCTCAACAACAGCGAGCTGCTCAAGATGAAACAGAAAAGCACGATGGAAAAAGAAGAACAGGCAATCAGCATAGTCCCCGGAATAAATTTCACTGTCTTCCAGCAGTATTCCATCAACGTCACCAACACCGGAAAGAGCATCATCCCCATCTCAGAGCTTTCGCTCTACCTGGACAACAGGAAGATTAGCATTGAAGACATCAGTTCAGTCATGCTCGTCAGGGAGGTCGTGAATCCTGGATTATGGGACCCTTTCGAGACCATCATGATCAATTTTACAGCTGCGAGAGACTCCGGCACCCACACCATCAGAGTCTCCACGGGCCAGGGAGTGACAGACAGCATGACACTCAGCTTCAGCACGTGCAGGAATGCACAGCCGTACTATCCGAATGATGTCACCCTCAACTACAGCACCATTGTAGAAAGTGACGGAACATGGAGCACAACAATGCAGCTCAACCAACTCACCAGCATGGACAACTGGATCACGAGCGGCAACGGATTCAACGACAACCACGGCGGATGCATCTATGAATATACCGGTTCCACCACCGTAGCAAACCCTTTCCATCGGACGCTGGTATGGGTCAACATGACTCTCCTGCCCGGAAACATCGATGTACACAATGGGATGTTCTCATGGTATGTCTATTCTCTCCAGAGCGCCGGCGTCAGCAACAACAGGACAAACATCTCCAGAATGACAGAAGACTGGACTGAAGGCACTGGAAGTTGCACCGACAACAACCAAGATGGGTCAGGCTCAACTTGGGCAGCCTATGACGGAATGAATGCCTGGACCACAGCAGGAGGCACATACGACCCAACACCAATCAATGATTCCACAGTAGAAGCGCTGAACAGGTGGATGTACTTCGATATCAGTCCTTTGGCCATCGGATGGTATAACGGCATCTATCCGAACTACGGATTCATCACAAGAACTGTTGATGAAGGAACTGCCATACAGACCAGGGTGCTGGCGAGAAGCTCTGAATATGCGACTGGAGCGAACCGTCCGAGGCTGAACGTCACGTACAACCCCTATTGCTTTGATATCACGGTGGTGAACTGACGCATGGGATTCTCCAGCCTGATAGCAACAAGCATCATGGTGATAGTGCTGGTGGCGGGGATGGGAAGCCTCTTCATGATGAACAGCGCCGGGATGTCGGAGACGAAGATGGCGATGCACCAGCAGGAGAGGAAGGCTGAGGAGAGAGGTATGACAGATATAGCATTCCTGAATGCGACATATTCCTCAGAGACGAATGTGACTGAGGCCTATGCGATCAATTATGGAGAACCCCTCCTCAGGACAGAGCTGCTCAATGCTTACATGGACGGAAAACGCGTCGATATCTCTAATCTTACCGTCATGAACTCAGGGGATGCTGCAAAGAAACTCTGGGCGACAAATGAGGCTTTGCTGATAAATGTGACAGGAGTGCTGGCCGGCGGCAATCATGCCATCAAGATCACAACAGAGAACGGGGCATCTGCCTCCATCATCTTCGGAGTGACATAACATGGCAGACGTCGTGACTGTGCAGCTGGAAAGGGACGAGCTGAATGTGAGATTAGGCGGAGGGCTGCCGAAGGATGCGCTCATCCTCGTAGAAGGCAGGGATGGAGACGGGAAGAGCATACTGGCGCAGAGATTCGCGTATGCGCTGCTGGAGCACAACCACGAGGTCACGTATGTCAGCACGGAGCTGGACACTTTGGGATTCCTCAAACAGATGCAGTCAGTGGATTACGACATTGAGAAATATCTCCTGCATGACAAGCTGATGTTCATAAGCGCCTACCCCTCCTTTGGCAATCCGGAAGTCACAGGGGACAACTTCGAGGAGCTCATGAAGAAGAAAAAGCTGTTCGAGAAGGAGTATGTGGTGTTCGACACCCTCAGCAGCTACCTCGTCGACAAGGAGATAGACCTCAAGAAGGCGTTCGACATCATGAGGTTCTTCAAGAAGATCATCTCCATGAACAAGAGCATCATCGTGTGTGTGAATCCCGACGACATCAGCCCTGTGCTGTTCAGCCTCATCAAGAACGCATGCGATGTCTACATCAAGATGGAGACCAAGGAAGTGCTGGGAAACACGCTGAAGATCATGAACC
>CAZTOO010000012.1:0-12241 GCA_964615215.1 uncultured Methanosarcinales archaeon | reverse complement strand
GCCTGTTTTATTTCGTCAGGAAGCATGAACAGGACATCCATCTTTGAAACGCCAAGGCGTGACGCTATCTCCTCAAGAAGGGGCTGCATCCTGTAGATGGCATAGATCTGTGCATATCTGCGATACATCTTGGTGACCATGAACTCTCCGAATGCGTCAAAGAGCACTCTCCATCTTCCGCTGATGTTCAGCTTTTTCATCAGCGCCTTCCTCTTCTTCATCAGCGCTTCTGCCTCTGCCTTCTTCTCCCTGAGCATCTTCTTCGCATTGCCGCCCCTGCCTATGAATTTCACCAGCTCTTTGAGATAGTAGTTGAAGCTGTTCACCCCGTCCTTTCCTATCCACATGTGCTTGACATAGAAATACTTCAGATAATGCGACTGAACGCGCCTGATGATGCTTTCCGGGATCTGGTCACGCATCCTGTCCATCCGCTGCTCGAGCCTTCTCTCGTATTCAGGCGTATGTGTGGCCAGCCCGAACGGCACAGCCTCCTGTTCCTCAAACAGCCGGTAGTACCCCTTGAATACCCTCTCCAGCTTCCTGTCTTTCTGGATATCTGCAGCTATAGCAAGGAACTCTTCAAGCTCTTCCTGTATGACTGATTTCTTCATCGGCTGGCTCAATACGATGAAATAGTGGTTGAGGAGGCTCTCCTTGACGCCTCTCTCTTTCAGGTACTGCTTTAAGGCGGTCGTGAGGTTGTTGTGGAACATATCCACAGCAACAGGAATCCAGCACCATTTGTAATAATGGGTGTGTATAGCCTCATGCTTTTCATACCATGACCATAATGCTTTGTTGCTCAGAAGATGCAGCCTTGTCTCAGGCAGCTTCTCCGCAATCCTGCGCAGCTTGTCTGCTTCCCTGATAATCTCCCTATTGACCTTTACCGTAAACTCCGGCTTTGCGAGAAATTTCTTCACAAGGTTTTCTCCTACCTCATAGGAGTCCTTCTCTCCGTAATAAAACCAGAGGTGACAGCCCCTGTAGACGGTTAGGATTTTCTTGTAGGCTCTGCCTGACGGCCATCTGAATTCATTTGCGAAGCAGGAGAGCCATATCTTAGAGAAGAAAAAGTCTATGTCCGGAATGTCCTCTGCCAGCATCCAGGAATCCCCATCTGTGAGATATCTGAATTTCATCCCCATGCGTTGGGTTTAGGGAGGAAGAGTATATATGTTTTTCTACCCTCTTATCCTCCGAAACCTTTTTATACTCTCTCAGGCTGGGTTCTCTTATGACGTGGGCAGATTTCGGTTTACGGCTCTTGGCAGGAGCTCTCTTCTGGCTATTCAACGTCTTTTGTTTCTACCTCAGTGCCCATATCCTCAAGAGCCATGACAGGACATGGAAATCAGCTGCAAGGAGCTCATTGGCGTTTGCTGTGGTTGCTTTTGTCCTGAGCTATCTGAATCCAGCATTGGCAGTGCTTTCTGCTGTTCTGCTGTTCGTGGCGCTGCTTTATCTTGTCGAGGAGTATTATGCAAAGAGCTACGGAAAGATGTTCCTGTTTGTGCTGCTGTGGCTTGCCTACTGGCTCATCATCCTCAGTGTGTTCTTCGTCATAGTCTCTTTCTTTCTTCTGCAGGGGTGAAGAGAAATCTATTTAAAGATACTATACTTCCAGAGACGGAGTTTTAGGTCAGAGGTAAAAGAACAGTAAAAAAGGGTGAGATGATGGAATTCAACTATCTGTTAGTCTTTATCGCAGGCTTACTGGGCCTGATCTTTGCAGGCATCAAAGCATTGAGGATCCTTAAGCAGGAAACAGGCACACCAAAGATGAAGGAGATCTCTGATGCCATCCATGAGGGTGCCATGGCATTCCTGAACAGGGAATACAAATACTTAGTATGGTTCGTGCTGGTCGTTGCAGCAGTCCTTGGCCTGCTTGTGGACAAGACCTGGCTGACTTCGCTCTGCTTTGTTGTGGGAGCAGTGCTTTCTGCAGTCACAGGAAACATCGGCATGCGCATAGCGACAAAAGCGAATGTCAGGACAACAAACTCTGCCAGAACTTCTATCAATAAGGCGCTGAATGTCGCATTCTCTTCAGGAGCTGTCATGGGGCTTTCTGTTGTTGGCTTAGGCCTCATAGGACTGACTGCCATGTATCTCATCACCAACAACACCAATATCATCTTCGGCTTCGGGTTTGGAGCATCTTCCATAGCCCTTTTCGCAAGGGTGGGGGGCGGCATCTATACGAAAGCTGCTGATGTGGGCGCAGATCTGGTAGGAAAGGTGGAAGCAGGCATACCTGAAGATGATCCCAGAAATCCTGGCGTGATTGCTGACCAGGTGGGAGACAATGTGGGGGATGTGGCAGGCATGGGCGCAGACCTCTTCGAAAGTTATGTGGGAAGCATCATCGCTTCCATGGCTCTCGGAGCAGTCTTGTTTGTTCCTGCTCTCCAGGCGAATGCAGTGCTGTTCCCATTGATGCTTGCAGGCATGGGCATACTTGCCAGTATCATAGGCATGTTCTTTGTCAAGGCGAAGAGCGAAAAAGGGCTTGCCAGCGCATTGGACAGAGGCTTATGGATATCAAGCGCACTGGTCATTATCGGAACATGGTTCCTTGCGCAGTCACTTCTCGCAGACAAAGCTGTGGGAGTGTTCATAGCCACAGTCTCAGGACTTGTTGCAGGAGTTGCCATAGGCAAGATCACTGAATATTATACAGGAGGAGAATATGCACCTGTCCAGAAGATCGCAAAAGCTTCACAGACAGGGCCTGCGACAGTGCTTATCGAAGGCATCTCCAAAGGCATGTTCTCAGCCACATGGCCTGTCCTGGTGATTGCCATCTCCATTTTTGTCTCCTTCAAATTCGGAGGCATGTATGGCATTGCCATCTCAGCAGTAGGCATGCTTTCCACTCTCGGCTATTCATTGGCCATCGATGCCTATGGTCCAGTTGCTGACAATGCAGGAGGCATTGCCGAGATGTCAGAGCTAGAAGAGGAAGTCAGGAAGAGGACAGATGCCCTCGATGCCTTGGGAAATACAACTGCTGCCATCGGCAAAGGGTTTGCCATAGGCTCTGCAGCATTGACAGCATTGGCATTCTTCTTCACCTTCAATACTGTGGCTGGCGTGGCTCTTGATCTGACCAACCCAGCTGTCATGATAGGTATGCTCATAGGAGCATTGATGCCGTTCCTGTTCGCATCCTTGGCGATGCATGCAGTGGGAGAGGCAGCGTTCCATGTCATCGAGGAGGTGAGGAGACAGTTCAAGGAGATTCCAGGCTTGCTGAAAGGAGTGAAAGGAGCAAAAGCTGACTATAAGAAATGTGTGGACATCGTCACCAAAGGAGCCCTCCACCAGATGGTGGTTCCGGGACTGCTTGCTGTCTTAGTGCCTATCGCCGTGGGCATCATACCTTTCTTGGGCCCGGCTGCTGTAGGAGGGCTGCTTGCTGGAGCGTTAGCTAGCGGTGTCATCATGGCCATCTTCATGGCAAATGCCGGCGGCGCCTGGGACAATGCCAAGAAATACATCGAGCAGGGCAATTACGGAGGCAAAGGCAGCGAGTGCCACAAAGCAGCAGTGATTGGCGATACAGTAGGAGATCCTTTCAAGGACACAGCAGGCCCTTCCATGAACATCCTCATCAAATTGATGAGTATTGTGGCGTTGGTGTTCCTGCCGCTGTTTTTGTAAGGTTGTTCTTTCTTTCCCTTTTTTCTTTCTTGCTTCTAGAACGATAAATGCACTTAAGCCCGGGCTTACTCTTAGATAGTCTGTATGGGGCAGTAGTAGGTGTATCTTTTCGCTATCTTTTTATTCTAGTACTTTTTTTAGGCAGGTATGGGGACTAAAAGGCAGAAAAAAGGGAGTGAAACTGCCCTTCCTAAGAAGAAGAGGCTCAGAGAGATGAGGTTCTTCAGGGAGCCGTTCTGGAACCTCAATGCCTATACGGTCATAGGCGCAATACTTCTCGGCATCATTGTGGGGCTGATAATCGGCGTGTATACCTATCATCCCCCATCCCAGTACGGGGCTCTCTGTTCCTCTTTCTCTGCTGAGCACGAATTCACTCAGGAAGACTACATCACCATCAATACCATCGCATTCAGGACAGAACAGCTGCTGAACGTCTCTGAGGAGGAAGCCTTACTCTTCCTCAATGAGCAGCCCTGCGTGAGCAACATCCTGAAACTGCCTGACGGGAGCTATGTACTCAATTTCACCAACGACAAGAAGCTGCTGGTGACAGATGCTGAGCATCTGGAGAACTTTCTTCAGACAGGAAAGCTTTCATGAACATTCAAGGAGGGATGGACAATGGCATATTTCAGGCTGAATGATATGGATCTTGCGAACAAGAGGGTGCTCGTGAGGGTAGACTTCAATGTCCCCCAGGACAAGACAGGAAAGGTGACTGATGACACCAGGATACGGGCAGTACTTCCCACGCTGCAGTATCTCATGGACCATGATGCCAAGGTCATCCTGATGTCCCATCTCGGAAGGCCTGAAGGCCAGGCGGTTGCTTCCTACAGCCTGAAGCCGGTTGCAGAATCTCTTGCGAAGTATATCAAGAAGCCTGTGCCACTGATTGAAGACTGTGTTGGAGAGAAGGTGGGAAATGCAGTGAAGAAGATGAAAGCTAAAGACGTCATCCTGCTGGAGAACGTCCGCTTCCATAAAGAGGAGGCATCGAAGGATGCTGCAGAAAGGGAAGGATTTGCAAAACAGCTTGCGGCGAATGCGGACATCTTTGTGAATGATGCCTTTGGCGTCTCCCACAGGAACCAGGCAAGCGTGACTGATGTGACTAAATTCGTGCAGTCCTGCGCAGGATTCCTGCTTGAGAAGGAGATCGACAACATCACCGCAGCAGTCTCCAACCCGAAACAGCCGTTCTATGCTATCATAGGAGGCGCAAAGGCAGACAAAATCGGTGTGATAAGGAATCTCCTGAAGAAGGTCGACAAGCTCATCCTCGGTGGAGTGCTTGCAAACACCTTCCTCAAAGCCCAGGGCAAGGAGATCGGAGCGAGCAAGTTCGACCAGGAGACTCTTGCAGTGGCAGACTCTATCCTTGAAGAGGGAAAAGACAAGATCATGCTGCCTGTTGATGCTCTTGTCGCAGACAAGTTCGAGAAAGGCGCATCCACAAAAGTTGTGGATATCGATAGTGTTCCCCAGGGCATGATGATTGTCGATATCGGGCCAAAAACAATACAGCGGTATAGCGACCTGCTCATGGGAGCGAAGACCATCGTATGGGGAGGCCCTCTCGGAATGTTTGAGATTGAGGAATTCTCCAAAGGAACGCAGGAAGTGGTGAAGGCTGTTGCCGAGGCAGATGCGCTCTCTGTCGTGGGCGGTGGAGATTCTGCTGCAGCAGTCGAGAAGTTCGGCTATGCAGACAAAGTCACGCATGTCAGCACAGGTGGGGGCGCGTCATTGGAGATGTTTGAGGGGAAGAAGCTGCCAGGCGTGGATATGCTGGAACAGAGCTATTTACGGCTGAAGAAATAGGAGAGCAGGCAGCCGAATGCAGCGCCTATGACGTTTGAGGTCATGTCCCAGGCGCTGTTCGCCCATTCTCCGTAGTCTCCAACGCCATAGAAGAGGATGCCTTCTCCAGGGCCGAGGAAATAATACCCGAAATATTCGAAGATTTCGAGCATCGATCCTATGCCTACAGCGACGAAGAACGCGATGACTGCTGTCCTGAGCAGCGCATCTTCCTCCCTTCTCTGGGTGTGGTGGATATACCTGAACATGAGGAGAGACACCACAAACACGCTGTAGAAATGGAATAAGCCGTCAAAATTCAGGCCGAAAAAGACCTTCCCGTAGAGCTTCATCTGGTGGAGCGTGACAGCAATCAGGCCCAGCACGAGCATGGTGTAGTTTATCCTGACTTTTTTGTGTATCCATAGGCCTATGCCAACGATGAGGGAGCAGAAGAACCAGTCGAAGATGTAATAGATGTCTTTCTTGATGACTGCTCTCACGCCGAACAGGAAGAACACCAGTATGGCAGCTATGCAGATCCAGGTGATGCTCTTCTCTTTTGTCTTCTCATCTATGAGCATGCTTCTCCCTCCGCAAAAAATCTCCCCTGTCAAAGAGGTTCCTGATCAGCATCCTTCTGCCTTCCCTCCTATATACGCCGTAGCCGAGATTCTCGTTCTCCATGCTCTGGACCAGCACATAGCCTTCCTTGACGTTCGCTTTTCTCACACTGTCTGCGAACACATCCCTGCCGCACAGGAACAGCCATGCCTGCTTCTGCTCGAGAAAGACTTTTCTTTCCGATATCTTCGAAAGGGTGTCAAGAACTGCAGTTCCAGGCACGAATCTCCCTTTCTTCATGGCGCCAAGATACGTTCCTGCAGAAACCACCTCTTTCTCAGGCAGGTGTCCGACTATCTCTTTTATGTCCTCGGAGAGGGCATAATATTCCTCTCTCTTCCTGATGACCTGGGGAAAGAGCTCAGAGAGAGGCCTTTCTGTGAAACGCGAGAAAAATTCTTGCATATGCCCATCCTGCACCATGTTCACACTATCGTCAGCTGGATACCTGCCAGCCTGAATGCTTCTTCCCTTATGCTGTCTTTGAGCTTTTCCAGGGAAAGCCTCTTCTCTATGTCGCGCATCTCCTTGAGGTGCTGGGCTGCAGTGCTGTATTTGCCCTGCAGATGCTCCAGCTTGTAGTTGAAGTCAGAGAGGTCCTGCATCACTGTGTTCTTCAGCAGCGTGTTGTCCAGCTCCCTCTTCTTCTGCTTCAGTGCTTCCCTCTTCCTCTTATATTCCAGGAAATAGTCCTTTGTCAGGCTGTTGGTGATGTCCTCTGCCTTGTCTTTCTTCTTGCTTTTCAACTCTACATCCTGCTCTGCAAGGCTTTTCCTGAACTCATCAAGGATTTCCAGGATGGCCAACTGCGAATCATGGGCTGCTGCCTCTCCCGGATTCTCCATATACTTCTGGAGAAGCTCCTTTTTTGTGCATACTCTCTCGAATTTCCTCAAAGGATGGGAGATGGCAGAGAACTTCTGTGCCAGATCCTCACGGAGCGCTTCAATCTCCTTGTCTCTCTTCTTCTTCTCCTCCTGGAGATGCTGGTATTCTTCATATCCCGGACTGACACGCACCTTGCCTATCTTGTCCTTGAGCTCTGCGATGTCTGCCTCTATGGAGGAAGTGACTTTTTCCTGGGCAGCAATCCTCGCATCAAGTGTTATCTTGGCCTCTGTGTTCTTCTTCAGCGCCCTGATCAATCCCTCCAGCTTCTGGACGGCTGCCATATTGGCCTTGTCCATAGCGCTCTGCATCTCTCCCACTTTGGCGTCAAGGTCTTTCAGCGCCTTGGAAATCTCTTTCGTCTTGTCCCTGAAGAAGAATGTCAGCTTGTAATGTGCTTTCATGGTGCTGTCGTTGAACTGCTGGATGGCCGTCTTATAGTTCTCGAGATAGTGTGTCGCGACCTGTATATAGTCAGGATCTTTCTCTTCAGGGGCTTTCAGGGCATCGGCAAGGAGGAGAAGCCTTTTTACATACACTTCCCTGTTGCCTTCCATGATGCTCCTCTCTTTCTCAGGGATCTTCTCATTCATGAGCTTGGCGTTCTTCAGCTGCTCGGCTGCAGCAGCAAGCGTGGAGAGCTCAAGCTCAAGCTGCTTGAACAGTGTCGCCAATGACTCCCTGAGCGCTTTCTTCGTCTCATCTGTCTTCTGCGCATACCAGGCATCCAATGACTCGATGTTCATCTCTACCTGCTCAGGCTCTTTGGGAGGCTCCTCTTTCTTCACGAACACATCCTTGACTTTCTTGAACCAATCCATCATGATAATCCTGACTATTCTGCTTTTGTTTAAATACTTTACCCTGCAAAAAGATTTATAAGCTCTCTTCTGTTCTTCTCTTCCCATGGGAAAGCCTCATGCCAAACAGAAACGGCATCAGAAAAAGCTTGTCGAGACAGTCATGCAACACTATTTTCTTGCCAGCAAAAGGCTCTTTTCCGATTCCGAACAGCTTTCTCACAGATTAATGGCGATTACTGTTGGTTTCTCCAGAAGATATAGGGTGCCATTGACCTCAGAGATGAAGAGGAGCGTCTGCAGGAGATGCCACATCCTTTTGGTGCCGGGGAAGAACTGCAGGGTCAGGATTCGTTATCCGAATATTGTCGCTACCTGCATGAGCTGCGGGCATTACAACAAATACGGGTATTCAAAACCATGACGCAGTCCAGCATCAGTAAGTCTTATATATAATCCCTTTTCGTTCAGGTTTCTTATGGTGGTTATGTCTTACGATAGGGGAAACGGCCATATCGACCCTGAGGATTTTGCAGTCGTCTACACCGATGGCAGCTATTCTGTCCATCCTGCTTCAACAGTGCTGTGCACAGATAATGGAAACGGCTCCGGCATCTATTCTGACTGTCCTTATGTCGTGCTGAGGTACGCTTTCCCAGAGTATGTGGATTTCAGCAGGGGTTATCTCGAGCGCATTCTCAAAGAAAGTGTGGAAAGAGTTACCACCAAACACCCCATTCTTACATTGGAAGAGCTGACTTTTATCCTTGACGGAGGTATGTTTAAATTCGTCGGAGCTCAGAACCATGCTTCAAACAACGTCCAGTAGGGCCTTAGACTATCAGTAGCTCTTCGAGAAATAGATGTGGTGCTCTGCCTTCCTCTCGCAGTGGATGCAGTTGCCTGTCGGTTTCTTGTCGTCCAGAGGGATGTTCCTTGTGGTGACGCCTCCTGTCTTTGATTTTATCTCCTCTTCACATGCCTTTGTTCCGCACCAGGCGGCAAGTATCAGCTTCTTCTCCTCTGCTGCTTTCTTGAATTCTTCAAAGGTATTCACTCTGACAGTGCTCTGCTCCATGAACTTCCTGGCTTTTGCGAACAGGTCATGCTGCATCTCTTCAAGAATATGGGGGACAGTCTTCATGATGTCGTTGTCCTTGACCATCCTTTTCTCTTTCGTATCTCTCCTGACCATCACGACATGCTGCTTCTCGATATCTTTAGGCCCAATCTCAACCCTTAGTGGCACTCCTTTCATCTCCCATTCGTTGTATTTCCAGCCTGACGAGTATTCCTCACGGCCGTCGAGGACAATGGCTGACTTCCCGTACTCTTTCGCCAGCTCATCATACACTTCCCTGCATTTCTTCAGCACTTCATGCTTGGATTTCTCGAAGATGATGGGCACGATGACTGCCTTGACAGGCGCAAGCCTCGGCGGCAGCACCAGTCCCTGATTGTCAGAATGTGCCATGACCACAGCGCCTATCATCCTGGTGGAGACGCCCCAGGAGTTCTGCCACGGTAAATGTGAAGCTTCATCCTTGCCCAGGAACGAGATGCCGAACGCTTTTGCAAAGTTCTGGCCCAGATCATGGGAGGTGCCCATCTGCAATGCTTTTCCGTCAGGCATGAACGCCTCTATGGAATATGTCGCCTTGGCTCCTGCGAACTTCTCAGACTCTGACTTGCGGCCTGCAATCACAGGCACTGCAAGAAGCTCCTCGCACATCTGCTTGTAGAGGCTGAGGTAATAGAGCGTCTCTTCATGGCATTCCTTCTCTGTCTCATACACGCAGTGGCCTTCCTGCCACAGAAATTCTCTTGACCTCAAGAACAGTTTTACAGCGCGTGTCTCCCACCGCACGACATTGCACCACTGGTTGATCAGCAGCGGCAGGTCCCTATAGCTCCGTATCCATCTTGAATAGGAATCATACATGATGGTCTCTGAGGTGGGCCTGACTGCAAGCCTCTCTGCCCCATCCTCGTCTCTGTTGGCTATCCATGCGACTTCAGGTGAGAAGCCCTGCGCATGCTCTGCCTCCCTCTTGAAGAATGATTCGGGGATGAACAGGGGGAAGTAGGCGTTCTTTACTCCATGCTCCTTGAGTTTCCTGTCAAAATACTGCTGGATATTCTCCCAGACCGCATAGCCCAATGGCTTGATGATCATGCAGCCTTTGACTGGAGAATAATCTGCAAGCCCTGCTTTCAGGCACACCTGTGGATACCACTCTGCGAAATCTTCCTCTTTCTTTACTGCAATCCCCCTGCTTTCCTCTTTCTCTGCCACATACGCACCTACAACAGCCTCTTCTTCAGGAAATTCCTGTACATAGGCTTTACTGCCTCTTCTTTCTTGTCTCCCTGGCGTATCTCGGCAATCCTTTTCCGGTAGTTATCTTCCTGCTTCAGCCTTTCTGTGTGGGGCTGCTGCTCAGCAGGCTTGGTGGTGATGTTCCTCAGCAGCTCTTTTTCCCTGTCGCTGAAGGCAATGCCCTGCTTTATCGTGATGCTTTTCCTCTTCGCGATCTTCTTGGCCAATGCGCCGATGTTCTGGACTTTCTTTGCCAACGCTGCCTGCACCATTTCCATCGTGATGTAGTCAGAAGGGTATCCCAGTCGGTGGGCATATTTGAAGGTGTCTTCTGTGTATTCAAGAGCTTTCCTCGGTATGTTCTCTGACACGTCCAACAGCAGCTCCAGGGCATGGTCATTCAGCATGAGGAAACTTGTTCCCAGACGCAGTTTCAGTATCTTGACGATCTGCTCCCTTGAGAGTCTTGAGGTGGAGACTTTCTTCTCTCCGATGCGCTCCAGCATGGAAGGCGGCAGGTTGGTTGCCTGTTTGGGGTCATCCACACACAGCACCAATGCCTTTATCGTGTTGTCTTTCCATTTGGCGTTCAGCTTCTGCATCAATGCTGCAGGAGCATGCTGTGCCTCATCAACGAACACTACTGTGTTCTGGGGGGTCTTCAGGCCTTTCATCTTCTCCTTGAAGGTTCTCCTGTTGAAGAGGGTATGCTCTATGTTATAGTTCTCGTGCATGCCTTCTGCATCGAGATAATAGATATGGTACTGCTTCCCCAATTTCTGCCTCAGCGAATGCAATAAGCTCGTTTTTCCGCTGCCTATCTTACCATGGAGCATCACGATATGATGGCCCTTGATGTAGTCTGCAAGCTCCTCTGTCTCCTTCTCAAGCCCGACAACAACAGGATTTGCGCGGATATCCAACGGATTAGTATCATGACCGAATGTTCTGTACCACATAGTGCACATCCCCTCTTTTTATTGATGGCTGATGGCTTTGTTTTCTACTATTTAAAGTTTTAGGCTTTCCGCTCTGTTTTAGAGGGGATGCCCATAGAAAACTATTTAAACCCACTATTTTTTGATGGAGTTGATGTCCCCATAGCTTAGCGGTGGAGCGCGCGGCTGTTAATGGAACATGGTTTTCAAAAGTAACCGCGAGGTCGCCAGTTCGAATCTGGCTGGGGACGTTTGAGCCCGTAGCATAGCCTGGCTGGTGCGCACGACTGATAACAAAGCCCAAGGGTTTTGTGTGAAATCGTGAGGTCCGGAGTTCGAATCTCCGCGGGCTCATCTTTTCTACACAATGTTTTTAAAGAGGTAACTCTGCCTGCATATGTTATGGATACACCTCACACTCCCTTTCAGGCTGCAGTTAAAGAGATGCTGTCAGAACTGAATCCTCTCCTCACTGAAGGTCCCCTCCCTCAGAGCAGATACTATCCTGTCATTTATAGTGCCCTGGATCACGCAGGCATGGTCCTTGATCTCGGCCTGGGCACATCTGAGAGGAAGATTATGGAGCTTGCAGATCTTACTCTACAGCAGGAGCTGGGATTGAGGAGACTGGAAGGGCTTGCTGAGGATTATTTCTACAACGGCACCTCACAGCTCAGGCCTGACCTGCCGCAGGATATCGTCTCTTACCATGTCTTCCGCACACAGCTTACTGCATCCCTGAGGGATCGATTTTATGACCAACGGAAAATCCCTGAGGAGCGCTTCACCTCAGCAATCAGACAAGAACTTGCTGTGTACCTCTCTGCGAGAGGCATGAGCGATTCAATACCTCCGGGAAGGGTTTCCATCGTGGCAGAGCGCCTCTATGAATTCTACAGGAAGCTGTTCCACATTGTGCCTGCTGCTGTTCCATCTCCTATAGCTGTCCGTGACCGCGGGGACAGCATCTGATTGCAACCTTCTGTGAAAAATGTTATAAAGACTGTCTCTATCCCTCTTCACTGCCTCTCCTGCGATGAGGAGCGTTTTACTCATGCCAGAGGTGAACTGCAAAGGTTTCCGATGCTGAAAACCTGATGGCAGAAAAAGAGGTAACTGAGCGGGAGAGGCTTTTATTTTCTGTAGTGTTTGATCAGTGCAGGGAGTACTATATACAGCTCGAAAAGCTTTGT
>CAZTOO010000011.1:219-12300 GCA_964615215.1 uncultured Methanosarcinales archaeon | reverse complement strand
TTAATGCTAATTCGGTTTCATGCGGATGTTTTGTCTTGACCCACCCTAACCTGTTACTGATACGATGTACATGAACATCGACCACTATGGCAGGCTTGTTGTAGCCGAACGCAAGCACTAAATTTGCTGTCTTCCTGCCCACACCTTTTAGTTTCAGGAGCTCTTCTTCTGTGTCTGGGACTTTTCCTTCATATTGTTCAATAAGAGTTTTTGAGATGGTTCTTATGGTCTTTGATTTGGTGATGTAGAAGCCTACGGGAAAGATGAGCTTCTGTATCTGTTTTTCTGTCAGATGCAGCATCTCCTTCGGAGTCTTTGCCTTTGCGAAGAGCCTGTCTGCTGCCGGGTAGGTGGTTTCGTCCTTTGTCCTCAGGCTAAGGATGCAGGAGATGAGAATACGGAAGACTGACTCTCCGTTGGCTTCCCTGAAGTCAGAAGTGGAGTAATGGGACCTAAGTATCCTGACGGCCTTTTCCGTAGATGCCGATCTTGTGGTGCTTCGCATTTTGAAAGGTGGCGTTCATCCATCCCAGCTGGTAGTCTTTCAGGAGCTTCTTCCAGTGGTAGTAGTTGCCGTGGGTGGTGGTATGGTCAAGGGAGAGACCCAAATCTTTCACGATCTTCTTCACCAGATGGGGCTGTCCTTCCACCTCGACGACATAGCCGAAAGGCATCTTGTCCAGCATGATATAGGTGTCATTCAGCAGGTAGGTGATCCTATGCTTCTCTATCATGAAATAATCTTCCAGGCCAAGGGAAAGGAAGATGGTCTTGATGACTGAGAAGTCCTTGACCTCTGTCTCATATTCGTCATAGATCTTCATGCCGTCTTTGATCTCCTTGTTCGCCTTGAGAGTGACTGTGATCTTGTTCTCCTTCCTCAGCCTGAGGATCATCCCTTTCTTCTCCAGCGCATCATCTTCGGTGTCAAAATACTCATTATGCTCAACCACGTCATAGAGCAGGACTGCACCCAGCTGCCTGAGCTTCTCATGATATGGCTCTAAGGAATCGACAATGAACTTCGCCTCTATCTCCTTATAGTGTTTCATAGTATTGTGTAAGTGGGAAGTGGTATAAAAAGGATTGGGATTTCTCATAGTTCCTGATTCTGTCTTGTTTTTTGCTCAGATAATGATAATGAGCCTTAGACACAGGCTTACTCTTCAAATCCGTTGTTCTGTCTGGATATATCTTTTCAGGATACGACGATTACGAAGAAGAGGAGTGTGGGGATGTTTCTGCTATTAGCGTTAGGGAAAGCGAAGACGGAGAAAGAAACGAAGAAAAAACAAACAAAAAGCATTACATCATGTCCATGCCTGGCATGCCGCCGCCCATGCCTCCTGGAGGCATGGATGGCTTCTCTTCCTTCTTAGGGATGTCTGTCACAAGGGCTTCTGTCGTCAGCACCAGTCCTGCGACAGATGCAGCGTTCTGCAGGGCAGTGCGGGTGACTTTGAAGGGGTCAATCACGCCAGACTTGATCAGATCCTCATATCTGTCTGTCTTGGCGTTGTAGCCGAAGCTGATAGCCTTGTTTTTGAGGGTGTTTTCGACAACAATGGCGCCTTCCTTGCCTGCGTTGAGCGCTATCTGCCTGACAGGGTCTTCAGCAGCACGGTAGACGATGTCTACACCGATCTTCTGGTCTCCCTCCAGTTTGAGCGTCTTAAGGACCTCTTTTGCCCTCAATAAAGCAACTCCGCCTCCGACAATGACCCCTTCCTCGACTGCAGCGCGTGTGGCATGCAGTGCATCATCAACCCTTGCCTTCTTGTCTTTCATCTCCACTTCTGTTGCTGCGCCTATGTTGATGACTGCAACGCCGCCTGAAAGCCTTGCTTTCCTCTTCTGGAGATCTTCCCTGTCGTATTCTGAGTCTGTCGCTTTTATCATCGCCTCAATCTGGGCAATCCTTTTCTTGATGCCTTCAGATTTCCCTTTGCCTTCGATGATAATAGTCTTTTCCTTGTCGACCTTGACCTTCTTCGCCTGGCCGAGGTCTGCGACTGTTGCAGATTCCAGCTTCATGCCTTTTTCGCCGCTGATGAGTTTGCCGCCTGTCAGCACTGCAAGGTCTTCCATGTTATTCTTCTGGTCCTCTCCGTACCCTGGAGCTTTGATTGCGACAACTTTCAATGCGCCTCTCAAAGTATTCAGGACCAATGCTGCCAATGCTTCGCCCTCGACATCCTCTGCGATGATGAGGAGCGGCTTTGAGGACTGGGCAACCTGCTCGAGCAAAGGCACTAACTCTTTCAATGAACCTATCTTCTTGTCGTAGAGAAGGATGAGGGCGTCTTCCAGCTCTGCAACCATCTTCTCTGCATTGGTGACGAAATATGCCGACAAATATCCTCTGTCAAACTGCATACCCTCCACAACATCTAATGTGGTCTCGGTGGTCTTCGCCTCTTCGACGGTAATGACACCCTCATTGCCCACCTTCTCCATGGCATCTGCCAGTAACCTGCCTATCTCCTCATCGTTGTTTGCGGAGATGGTGGCAACCTGAGTGATCTTGTCCTTTGCCTTGACCTCAATCACGTGCTTCTTCATCTCTTCGATGACTGCTTTGGTGGCTTTCTCAATGCCTTTCTTGACTTCGATGGGGTTGGCGCCTGCTGCAATGTTTCTCAGGCCTTCTCTTGTCAATGCCTGTGCCAGAAGGACTGCAGTGGTAGTTCCGTCGCCTGCGATGTCCTGGGTCTTTGTTGCCACTTCCTTTATGAGCTGCGCTCCCATGTTCTGGTATCTGTCTTCAAGATCAATCTCTTTTGCGATAGTGACTCCATCATTCGTTATGTTAGGAGCGCCAAAGCTCTGTTCCAACACCACATTCCTGCCTCTTGGGCCCAAGGTTATCTTGACGGTGTTGGCAAGCTGGTTGATGCCTTTCATCAGCTCCTGCCTTGCTTTCTCTTCAAAGAGTATCTGTTTTGCTGCCATGAGAATCACCTTTGCACTACTGCGACAATGTCCTTGATATCTACAATGAGATATTTCTTGTCGCCCTGCTTGTATTCTGTCGATGAGTAAGTGTCATATACTACCCTATCGCCTTTCTTGACAGGGCACTTGCCGTAGTCCTTGTCCTCTCCTTCATACACTTCTACAACATCTGCTTCCTTCCGTTTCTCTTTAGCCTCATCAGGAATATAGATGCCCCCTTTTGTGCGTGCTTCTGCCTCCAATGGCATTAAGATGACTCTTGGTTTCAGCGGTTTGAGATTCATAGTATCCCCTCCTTTGGTTGTTTTTTGAGTGGTGTCTTATATGTTTTGTTAATTCTTTATTCTCTTTTTATTCTCGAAAGGTTTGGTGGATAAGACCTGATTTATATATTTTTCGTTGAGCTGAAGTCAACGCTTGATTTATATTTTTTATTAATCTTTTGTCTAACATAGGCAAAAACTATATTAACCGCACTCTAAACCTCTATTCTTATGGGGGAAGAGAAGCCTGAAGAGAGAAAAGTGAACGAAGAGGATTTAATCGCGTACTATTCCAGGAAAGAGGTGCAGCAGGCTATTGTAGAGTCTGCCAAAGACAGGGAAGTAGGCACTCGTTTTCTTGCTGGAGGCTTCGGAAAAAGGCCTGATGTGCTGCTCTACCCTTCTGATGTGCTTGAACAGGTGAAAAATGGAGTAAGCAGCTTCCATTTGAGTGAAGAGCGCTGGAGCAATCCGCTTGCCATCGGCAATGAGCTGAAGAAGGATGATATCGAAAAACTGCGCATAGGCTGGGACTTCATCATCGACATCGACTGCCCTTACTGGACTGTTTCGAGACTGACTGCATGGATGATCATCCAGGCGCTGAAAGCGCACGGCATCTCCTCAATCAGCGTGAAGTTCTCAGGCAACAAGGGCTTCCATATCGGGGTGCCTTTTGAGGCTTTTCCTAGAGGAGTGAATGGAAAATATACAGCAACATTGTTTCCTGAAGCGCCGAGAGTCATTGCTGCCTATCTTCTGGATTACATCAGGAAGCCGGAGAATGGACTGATTACAGTGGAGAATGACAAAGATGTGATCTTCGGGAATCCTGAGATAGGAAAGTATAAGGTTTCTCTTTCCACGATTATCGAAAAGACCGGGAAGAGCTTTGAAGAGCTGACAAGCAGAAAAGGGAAAAGCAAAGGTGTGAAGAAAGCTAAGACAGAGAAGGAAGAGAGAGGGATCTTCCTCTGCAGCAGGTGCGGAAACCAGGCTGAAGATGACCCTCTGAAAGAGTATGTGAAATGCAAGCAGTGCGGCCAGCTCATGGACAATACCTCCATCCAGAAAGGTGGTGCCGGTGATTATGCAGCATCTGAATTCAACCCTCTTGCCATTGTTGAAGTGGACACCATCCTCATCGCTTCTCGCCATCTCTTCAGGAGCGTCTATTCCATGCACGAGAAATCCGGGCTTGTTTCTCTGCCCATCATGCCTCAAAAACTGCTTGATTTCAGGAAAGTGGATGCGCATCCGAACATGCTGAAAGACTTCTCTCTGGTGTTCCTGGACAGGAAGAAAGCAAAGAAGGATGAGGCTTCCACACTTATCATGAAAGCATATGACCATCACTCAAAAATCGAGGCTGACAAGGCAAGGAAAGAGCAAGTGCAGAGCTATTATGTTGAGAAAAAGAACCAGAAGGGAGAGGTGACAGAGAAGATACCTGTGGAATATTTCCCTCCCTGCATCCTGCATATCCTACGGGGTCTTGAAGACGGGAAAAAAAGAAGTGTGTTCATCCTGCTGAATTTCCTGACGCAGGTCGGCTGGAACTATGATGAGATTGAAGCGCTTCTTCGGGAATGGAACAAGAAGAACAAAGAGCCTTTGCGTGAAGTCGCTTACTTAGGACAATTGAGATATCATAGGGCGAACAAGAAGAAGGTGCTGCCGCCGAACTGCGCAGTCAAGGCCTATTACCAGGACATAGGCATCTGCCATCCTGACGGATTATGTAAAAAGATAAAGAACCCGGTGAATTATGCGATCGTAAAACGAAAGATTATGGCTCAGGGCATGAGGAAGGCAAGGAAAAGGAAGGAAGAGAAAGAATGAACGAGCACAATGTTTTTATAAGCAGCCGATTATCAGGTACACTATGGATTATGAGAAAATAGGTCTGAAGGTAGGGCTGGAGATACACCAGCAGTTAGGGACACATAAGCTCTTCTGCAGCTGCCCTTCCACTATACGGGATGACGAGCCTGATGTCGTTGCAGTCAGGAAGATGAAAGCAGTAGTAGGGGAATCAGGAGATATCGATACTGCCGCCTCGTATGAAGAAGGGAAGAACAAGCACTACAAATATACAGGATATTCTGACAGCACCTGCCTTGTTGAATTTGACGATGAGCCGCCCCACAGCATGAACGAAGAGGCTTTGAAGGTTGTCCTTTCTGTCGCAAAGCATCTCCAGGCCGAGATTGTCAACGAAGTGCAGGTGATGAGGAAGATTGTGGTGGATGGAAGCAACACCTCAGGTTTCCAGAGAACTGCGCTGGTGGCCATGAACGGCATGCTTGACGGAGTGCGGATAGAGAGCATCGCCATCGAGGAAGACTCTGCAAAGATAGTCGCCAGGACTGCTGAGGAGGATGTGTATAATGTCTCCAGATTAGGTATCCCACTGATTGAGATAGGCACAGCTCCTGATATCAAGACACCCCAACAGGCCCTCGAGATTGCTGCAAAGCTCGGTATGATACTCAGAAGCACCGGTAAAGTAAAAAGAGGGCTTGGAACGATACGGCAGGATGTCAATGTCTCTGTCGCAAAAGGGGAGAGGGTGGAGATAAAAGGTGCCCAGGAGCTGAAATTAATCCCTCTGCTCATCGAGAATGAGATTGCCAGGCAGCAGAGGATTATCGAGCTGGAGCCTGTATTCCGGGAGGGCCAAGTGGGGGAGATCCTGGATGTGTCCTCTCTCTTTACACACACTGCCTGCACGCTCGTGAAGAACGCATTGGAGCAGAAACTGCATGTCTTTGGTTTCTGTGTTAAAAAGATGCACTGCGTGCTGGGAAAAGAGCTGCAGCCAGGAAAGAGGGTGGGGAGTGATCTCTCTGAGTATGCAAAAGTGAAGGCAGGCGTGGGGGGCATCATACACAGCGATGAGAAGCTGGAAAAGTACAGGTTCTCTGAGACAGAGGTTAATGCTGTGAAGAAGAGGCTGCAGTGCTCAGAGCATGATGCTTTTGTGCTGATGGTGGGGGAGAAGAAGAAAGCGCATGCTGCACATGCTGCAATAAAAGAACGCTTGGCAATGCTTGGTGCTGGAGTGCCTAAAGAAGTGAGGAAGGCGAATGACGACGGGACCACCACCTTCTTACGGCCTATCTCAGGCGCTGCAAGGATGTATCCTGAAACTGATGTGGTGCCTGCTGTCCCTGATGTGAAACATATCCTGAAAATAGTGCTGTTGAGCGATAGGATTGGAGAGGTGCAGAAGAGATACAGACTCGGCCATGACCTTGCCACTGCCCTCGTGAATGAGAATCTTGAACTGTTTGAGAGGCTCGTTATGCTGAACAAGAACGTCAATCCCGCGTTCCTTGGGGAGATGATCGTGTCTGCTGAGAAGAACATCAAAGGGCAGTTCGGTGTGGAAGTGTCTCTCTCAGACGGTGATTTTGAGTTTGTGGCAGACGCTCTCAATAAGAACCTAATGCCGAAAGCTTCTGTCTATGAAGTCCTGAAGGAGAAAGACAAGGAGAAGGCCTTGGGGAGATACAAAGGTATTGATGAAGCTGAAATGCAGAGAGTGATTTCTGAGATTGTCAAGAAGAATCCTGATGCGAGCCTGGGGGCTTTGATGGGGATATGCATGAAGGCATTGGGAGGGAAGGCTGACGGAAAGAAAGTCTCTGACCTCTTGAAAAAGAATCAGACTGTAAGAAACAGTACACACCATACGCAGCGAAAGGATTAAAAACAATTGCTTTTTCATAACATTATTATAGGGAGAAATTACCCTAGCTTGATTTTTGCAGGGGATAGGATGAAGTCAACACAGGAACTGAAAACCATAGCGAACACTGTCAGGAAAGATATCATCAAGATGCTCTGCGAGGCAAAATCCGGACATTCAGCAGGCTCTTTAGGCATGGCTGATGTCTTCACCGCATTGTATTTCTCTGCCTTGAAGCACAACCCCAAGAGCCCGTGGTGGGAGGAGAGAGACAGAGTCATACTCTCAAACGGCCATATCTGTCCTGTATGGTATGCAACGCTGGCTCGTGCAGGATATTTTCCTGTGGAAGAGCTGAAGACCTTGAGGAAACTGGGGACAAGGCTGCAGGGACATCCCACAAGGAGGAGCGCTCCTGGTGTGGAAAACGTTTCAGGGCCATTGGGACAGGGCATCTCTATTGCCTGTGGCATTGCTCTGGGCGCAAAAATGGATAAGAATTCTTTCAAAGTCTTTTGCTTTATGGGTGATGGGGAATTAGATGAAGGCCAGCCGTGGGAGGCGTTCATGTTCGCTGCCACGCATAATCTTGACAACCTCATCGTGATAGTGGACAGGAACTATATACAGATCGATGGGAATACTGAAGATATCATGGCACTGGATTCCTTAGAGAAGAAGTTTGAGGCGTTCAATTTCAATGTGATAACTGTAGATGGGAACGATATGGAAAAGGTAGTGAGTGCTCTGGAGAAAGGGAAGAAGAACACCGGCAAGCCGATTGCCATCATCGCAAAGACAGTGCCTGGCAAAGGAGTGAGCTTCATGGAAGGGAAGCATCAATGGCATGGCATGGCTCCGAAGCCTGATGAGGCTACATCAGCATTGAAGGAGCTGGGTGAGTGAAGATGGCGATCAACCCAGACATGAGACTGATACCAGATATCCACAAAGCAGAGGGAAAGCCCACAAGGGACGGTTTTGGACTGGGAATGGTGGCTTTGGGAAAGACGAACAAGAATGTCGTCTCCTTATGCTGCGACCTGACTGATTCCACAAGAGCTGGATGGTTCAAGAAAGAGTTCCCTGAGAGGTTCATACAGGTCGGGGTAGCAGAGCAGAACATGATAGGCATTGCTGCAGGGCTTGCTGAATTGGGCAAGATACCGTTTGTCAGCTCTTATGCGACCTTCAATCCTGGGAGGAACTGGGACCAGATAAGGGTAAGTGTGTGCTATGCAAACGCCAATGTGAAGATACAGGGTGCGCACGCTGGCATCTCTGTGGGTCCAGACGGTGCGACACATCAGGCGCTTGAAGATGTTGCGACGATGCGCTGCCTGCCCAACATGAAAGTGATTGTCCCGTGCGATGCCATCGAGGCAGAGAAAGCCACGATTGCTGCTGCCTCCATCCCTGGACCAGTATATCTCCGCTACGGAAGGGAGAAAGTCCCTGTGCTCACGACAAAAGAAACGCCTTTCACTCCAGGAAAAGCTGAAGTCTTCAGGGAGGGGAAGGACGTTGCAGTAGTGGCATGCGGCATCATGGTGTATGAGGCGATGATTGCTGCTGAGAAACTGGAGAAGGAAGGCATTGATGTCATGGTGATCAACTGCCATACCATCAAGCCCATCGACAGGAAAACGCTGGTGGAAGCTGCAAAGAAGACCAAGGCAGTGGTGACTGCTGAGGAGCACCAGATCTATGGCGGCTTAGGAAGCGCTGTTGCAGAAGTGTTATGTGCAGAGTATCCTGTGCCTATGGAATTCCTCGGCATTGAAGACAGGTTCGGCGAGTCTGGAAATCCGGAAGAGCTTCTCAAGGCATTCGGCATCAGCCATGAGCACCTCATGGAATCCATAAAGAAAGTCCTTGTGAAAAAGAGGAAATGACCATGGGGACTGAATTCAACAGGCAGATGTCACGGTTAGGCGGGGAGAGCGCATTTGAAGTGCTCGCAAAGGTCAATGACCTTATGCGCTACGGCAAGGATGTCATCAGCTTCTGTATAGGAGAGCCTGACTTTGACACGCCGAAATACATCAGGGACGCTGCGAAAAAAGCCCTTGATGAAGGTCACACCCACTATAATCCTGGCCCAGGCCTTCTTGAGGTGAGGAGAGCTATTGCTGACTATGTCAGCAGGACAAGGCATGTGGAGTATGGGCCTGAGAACATCATTGTCGCTCCAGGCGGCAAGCCTATCCTCTTCATGAGCATGATGATACTGCTCAACGAAGGAGATGAAGCGATCTACCCCACGCCAGGCTATCCCATCTATGAATCCCTCATCCATTACCAGGGCGCTGTCATGAAACCTCTGCTGCTGCACGAAGAGAGAGGTTTTGTGTTCGACATCAACGAACTGAAGAGTGCCATCACGTCTGCCACCAAACTGCTGGTGCTGAATTCCCCGCAGAACCCTACAGGAGGGGTCATCCCGAAGGAAGACCTCAAGAAGATTGCCGAGCTGGCAGTGAAGCATGACTTCTTTGTCTTTTCAGACGAGATCTACTCAAGGATAGTGTATGACGCTGGGTTTGAGAGCATCGCGCAGTTCCCTGGCATGAAAGAAAGGACCATCATCCTCGACGGGCATTCCAAGACGTATGCCATGACAGGCTGGAGATTTGGGTATGGCGCTATGCCTATGCCCCTTGCAAAGAGGATGGCCCAGTGGATCAGCAACATCCATAGCTGCACTGCCGGCTTTGTCCAGATCGCAGGGAAAGCTGCCCTTGAAGGCCCCCAAGACGAAGTGAAGAAGATGGTGGCGACCTTCAAGAGAAGAAGAGATATCATCGTGAAGCTGCTGAACGACATTCCTGGCGTTTCATGCCACAAGCCGTTGGGGGCATTCTATGTGTTCCCGAATGTCACGAAAGTGTGCAGGCAGATGGGCTTTGAGGATGCGAAGCATCTCTATCTCTACCTTCTCTATGACGCGCACGTGGCTGTGCTACCACGCATATTCTTCGGCGCAAGGCCGGAGGAAGAGACGCAGGAATACATCAGGCTGAGCTATGCCACCTCTGAGCAGAACATCAGGGAAGGCCTCAAGAGGATGAAGGAAGCACTGACAGACAGGAAAAGGATAAAGCACTGGCTCGAGAAGTCGTGCAAAGTGTAATGTTTTTCTTCACGCTGTTCTCTCTTCTTTCTTTCCTATAGCCTTAAGCTTAAACATTCCTTACACATGGTGGAAATCGCCAAATCGTGGAGTATAACGTTACGATTTCCAACATGCTCAAAACCCTTGGTCTTGACAGAAGCTTACTCTTCAGATTCGTCGTGTGGATATTCTGTTCTTGAATACGACTCCGAGGAAGAGGGGTGTGGGGGAGAGCTACGTCTGAATAAACCCGAGAGTCAGAAATACGCACCGGGAGGGATTCGAACCCTCGGCCTACACCTTGCTCCCTGAAAAGTAGGAGGGTGTCGCTCTATCCAAGCTGAGCTACCGGTGCATAACTCCTATGGTAAAGGAAAAAGCGCCTTTTATATAGATTACTCTTTTTCCTCTTCCTATGTATAAGATAAAGCAGAAGCCAGAGGACTTCATCGTCAAGGAGATCCTTAGCCTGAGGCCTGGACAGGAGGGGAAATACGCAGCCTATCTGATGGAAAAGGTGAATTACACCACCACAGATGCCATCGCACTCCTCTCTAAGAGACTGAAGATTGACCTGAAGTACTTCAACTATTGCGGACTGAAAGACAGGCAGGCGTGGACGTTCCAGTATGTGAGCATCTCCCAGGGCCCGCAAAAGGATGCTGACTTCGGCAATGTGAAGCTGAAGTATCTCGGGCAATTGAAAGAAAGGCTGAGACTCGGGCAGCTTGAAAAGAACGAGTTCAAGATTGTGGTGAGGAACCTTGGACCAGCATTCAATGAACGGATGGTGAATGAGAATCCGTATGTGGTGAATTATTTCGACGAGCAGCGCTTCTCGAAGAACAACCTTGACGTGGGCATTGACATACTGAAAGGAAGGTTCAGGGAAGCACTCACTAAGATACTGGAAGAGCATTCTGCGCTCAGGTCAGAGAGCGATGAGCTGCTGAAGAAGAACGATTACATCGGTGTGTTCAGGAAGCTGCCTAAGAGGATACAGAGCGTCTATCTCCATGCTGTGCAGAGCTATTTCTTCAACGAGGCTGTGAAAGAGATGATTGAGAGAGTCAGTGATGAGAATAAGGCTGTTGAATACTCGCTTGGCACTTTTCTTTTTCCGAAGACAGAAGCTTCTGTTGCAGGATTGCTTAACAAAAAGATAAGTCTCATCAGCTTTGATTATGCTGCCAAAGACCTTACTGTGGAGAAGAGTTATCAGAAGCTCCTGGAGAGATATGGGATTGACAAGAGGGATTTCATCATCAGGAAAGTGCCTGACCTGACTCCCCATACTGCAGAGAGGGATGTGCTCATAAAGATAGAGAACCTCCATATCAGCCGGGCAGAGGAGGATGAGCTCTATCCAGGAAAGAGGAAGATGGCCTTCTCCTTTTACCTGCCGAAAGGGAGCTATGCCACCCTAGCAATGAAACACCTCCTATGAAAAGGTTTAAATTCTTCCACCCTATACTAGACTCATGCCCATGAAAGAATCTGTCGAGATGGACACCAACTTCTATTATTTCATCATGACGCTTGCGATGATGCTGCTGGCAGCGATCATAGGGGCAAGGATTAACGACATGAAATATCATCAGGGCTCATTGCTGGAGATCATCTGGATGATTATCTTCATCCTGCTCATGAAAGGGCTGCTGACGTTCTCCATCTTCACACCCTATGCATTTTACAGGGTAGGATTCTTTGCTATCGGGCTTGCCATACTTCACATGATCATGATGAGCATTATCTTCGCCATCAGCCGCATCTCCTTCATTGACAGAGGCATCTTCATTGTGGTGGCTGAGCTGATTGCCATCCTTCTCATCATGACAGTAGGCATATTGTTCCTGCAGAAAGGCGTCAAGAGAGACAGGATAAAGAATGAGTACCATAGGGAGAAAGAAAACCTAGTGTAGGCCCATATTAAAACTATATAAATTACTTTGGGCCGCTTATTGCGGTTTCTTTTACAACAAAAGGGTACACTATATAAGCAATTCCTGGTAAAAAGAGAGTGAAGGCACCCCAAGGCGTGGGGGATTTTCCGT
>CAZTOO010000011.1:0-209 GCA_964615215.1 uncultured Methanosarcinales archaeon | reverse complement strand
TCTTCTTTGCATCAATAGGTATGAGGATAAATAAAAGGATGTAAGTGAGGAAAGCCACCCATGTCCAAATCCTTATCCAGAACGGATAAGAGGCATATAAGCCTGCGCTGCCCAACATCATCCCCACAAGCGAATTGTTCAATGAGGCCAGTTTGAACTCTAGATATGTCCAGAGAATTACAGATAGAAAGAACAAAGCAATGAATGCA
>CAZTOO010000010.1:0-12762 GCA_964615215.1 uncultured Methanosarcinales archaeon | reverse complement strand
AGAGAAAGCTATGCCCCAGCGTTTCCACTCCTTCAGGTAGATATATCCCCCGCATATGGCAAAATTAAGGAGAGAGAACATGATGACGCAGCTTACACAGCTTTTCCTCATAGCACCGCACCCCCTTTGCCAAAACCAGCTTTTCTTCCTCTACTATACTATGTTTCCAGCATTTATAAACATTTAGTAAGGGGCTCTCTTTTAGACGTGAGAATTCATTTCCCGAAGCGCCTTTTCCTAGATGAGAACTCTGCGATGGCAGTCAGGAATTCCTTCTTGTCGAATTCAGGCCACAACTTGTCTGTGAAATACCACTCTGAATAGGCAGCCTGGTAGTTGAGGAAATTTGAGGTCCTTCTTTCTCCGCCAGTGCGTATGATCAGCTCTGGCTCGCTGGAGATATAAAGATAGTTCTTGAAGGAATCCACAGTGATGTCCTTCTCTTCAATCTTATGGGCAGCAAGGTCCTTCATCATCTTCCTGATTGCGTCTACAATCTCTGCCTGGCCTCCGTAGGCGATGGCAAAATTGACTGTGATGCCTGTATTGTCCTTGGTCTTTTCCTCTATCTCAGTCATGATGCCTGCAATGTCCTTCGGCATGAGCTCTCTCTTTCCGATGAACCTGATACGTACGTTCTCATCTTTGAACTTCTTCTCTTCCTTGATGTTCGTGAATTCCTTCCTGAAGAGGCTGAACAGGAACTCCAGCTCCTCTTTCGGCCGTCTCTTTAGGTTTTCCAGGGAAAGGGTGTAGAGCGTGACTTCCTTTATGTGCTGCTCCTTGCACCACTCATAGAGCTCCTCTACTTTCTTTGCTCCCCATTCGTGGCCCATCTGTGGCTTGAGCATAAGCCTCTTAGAAAAACGCCTGTTGCCGTCCATAATGATGGCCAGGTGATTGAGGGAGTTTTCTGCCATTATGCCACACTTTTCTGCTGTATTATATAAATATTTTGCTCATGTATCGTCTTAATGGAAAATCTCTGCCTGGAAGGTGAAGACCTTGCAGGCACTGTTGAGGTATGCATCTTTTGGAAGTCCTGCCTTCATGCAGGTGTGCTCCAGGAACTGCTGGGGGCTGAAGTGCCATTCTGCAGCCACCTGGGGCAGCAGGAGGCCTTTATTATGGCCGTATTCCACGATAAGCCCGTCCCTGCCAATCTCTATCTTGGAGGGATAGTCTTTCGGTTCTTTCACGATGATCTGTTGCGGCAATGTAAGAAGAGATATCTCCATGTCCAGTTCCTTCAGCTCATCTTCGCTTACTGACGGGAATCTGGGATCTTCGGAGCATGCAGCCTCTGCCGCCCTGACTATGGTCTCCCAGAGCGGGAAGAGAGGCTCTATGAAGCCTATGCAACCCCTGAGTTCTCCTTTCTTTGTGAGGGTGACGAAAGCACCTCTCTTCTCCTTATATCTCTCTTTGAAGCCTTTCGGAAGAGTGAGAGGTTGGTCTTTTACCTGATGCTCTACTACGCTTTTTGCAAGCTCAAGAAGCTCCTTGCCCTGGGTTTTAGCGGTCATGACTCTGGGGAGGAGAACAGGATATAAAAAACTATCAGCACGTCACCTGACTTTGGAGAATTCCTTCCTGAAGGCATCAAGCTCTTTCTTGAACTGCTTGACGGCTTTCTTCAGCACTGCCTTAGGGTCTGCACTGTTCGTCTGGAGCGTGACTTTCGGATGAGCTATCTGAGGATGCTCTATGACATAGGCAGCTGCCATGACATCTTTGTCCTGGTTAAGGTAATGCACCAATGGCTGGCAGAAGGTATGGCCTTCGCCCTCTATCTCGAAGATAAGCGTCTTTTTCGACTCTTCAAGGATGTTTATTTTCATACTGGCTCCTGAAAAACGGGTTGTTTAAAAAGCTTTCGTATCAAACCTTTTACAAAAAGGTTTGACCTAAAAGAGAGGGGTCTCCCTCACTTCGTTCGGTCGAGCCCCTTCAATTACTCTCTTTTGCTGTGAGGACAGAAACTCCCCGCACTCCTCTTCTTCGTATCCTTCGTAAGAAACGCCAGGTACCGCTCAATACTCTCCTCTATTAGCCTCTTTCTTTTACTCTTTTGATTAGAAACATTTAAATAATACATAGGGTATTCATAGAAGTGGTGGTAGAGAGCGTTCCACTCTAATTGTTACACAATCAAGATGAGGGATTAGCATGGATGAAGAAGACAAGAAGTTTTCAAGGCAACTGATAGGCAAGACGGTAGTCAGCAAGACAGGCAAGAGGTTCGGAGAAGTGGGGGATATCATCTTCGAGACAAGAAGCGGGGAGCTTATCCATATGCTCCTGGTGAATCCGACCAGCTATACTGAAAAACTTGACCTTGAGAAGGATAAGCAGGGCAATATCCTGATTCCGTTCTCTGCGGTGATCGCCACAGGAGACTTCATGGTAATCTCTGAAGAGGATATCGTCTGATTGTTTTTACTTTTCAGCTCTTTCTTTCTCCTCTTAATTCAGCATTTTTATAAACACATGCAGTTCTCTCCCTACCATGGCCGAGATTATCTATCAGAAAGTGTGCGTGCTGGGTGACGGCCCAATGGGCTATGCCATGGCCAGCATACTCGCGGAGAACCGTAAGTGCAAGGCTCTTTATCTCTATGCTCTTGACAAAGACATATTCTCCCATCTCCAGCAGTATGGCCGCCATCCTTTCTTTGAGGAGCTCAAGGATCATCCCTCTACCCACCTGAGGAAAAACCTCCAGATCAGCGACAGCTATGAGGAATGTGTGAAGGATGCAGGGCTGTATGTGCTGGCATTGCCTTCTCAGGCTGCAAGGAAAGCCCTCAGGCAGCTCAGGCCATTCCTGAGTGAGGGTGCTGTGCTGCTCCATACCATCAAAGGCCTTGAGCCCAAGACTGGGATGAGAGTCTCTCAGATTATGGCTGAAGAAGTGGGGGATATCATCAGGAAAGGCAATATGCTGGTGTTGAGCGGCGCGAACATCGCAGCAGAGATCCTGCTGGGCAATCTTGCCACCACAGAGATTGCAGGCAGTGATGAGAAAGTTGCACAGGCAGTCATGACCTTATTCCATTCCCAGAACTTCAGGCCTTACTACAACAGGGATATTGTCGGTGTGGAATATGCAGGCATCCTCAAGAATGTGCTTGCCGTCGCTGTGGGCATCATGATAGGCCATCATTATGTGAAGAATGCGAAGTTCCTGAAGAAAGGGTATGACTATGGACAGCTCAAGGAAAACATGAAAGACAAGAATTTCAGGCTGAAGATGAAAGGGTATTGCGCCAATACTATCGCAGCATTAAACTCTTTGGGAAGCAAGGATGCGATGATGTTTGCCATGCTCCACAAGGCAGAGAGGCATACCTTTAACTCTGACTCGCAGTCCTGGGCTGCTGACAAGGACACCAGCACCTACGGTGATGCAAGGAATGTGACGTTCGGCATGATGGTGGGCATCGGATATGCTCCGGAGGAGGCTCTCGCTGCACTGGCTTCGCAGGGAAAGCATCTGGAGGGCTATCATACAGCGAAAGAGCTGTATCATATCGCCCAGCGAGAGAAGCTGAATGTACCGCTCTTTTCAGAGACTTATAAGATACTGTATGAAGGAAAAAGTGTGGAGAAGGCATTCGCTGACTTCATGAACAGGCCGCTGGAGAAGATGCATAAGGACTGATATTTCTCATTTCCTTCCGAACATGCTGTCGAACTTTTCCTTTGCCTTGTTCTCCTTGTGGTAGACAGCATGGGATGCGCGTTTTTCGAACAATGCTATAGCCAATGACATGATGTTCGTCTCATAGCCTTTGAGGTTCTGCTTCTTCAGGATATCTTTTGCGTCAAGGATGCACTGCTGCATCAGTATCTTGTTCTCCTCCCGCACCTTTGTCTCTATGTCCTCTTCCTCTTTTTTTGTGAGGAATACCTCTTCCCAGCGCGGATAATTGCTGCCGTCAACAGTTCTCGGAAACGTCTTTGAAAATGCCATGTTATCTCCCCCAACACCTCTATGCAGCACTGGAATATAAAGCTTTATCAAAATTTTCCGCAAATCTTCCGGATGAGAACTATGCCTTGAATCCAATCCCTGACTTCTTCTTCGGTATGGCTGAAGGGTCCTCTCCGCCGTGCCAGGTGAAGCGCGGCCTTATCCGCATGGGATAGATGCGTTCGTTGTTGTCGTCCAGCACCAATGCAGCTCCCTCCACCCTCGGCAGGTCCTCAAGTAGCTTGTCCAGGCTGTCTCTCAGATAGCTCTGCATCAGTGCGCCCAATGCCTCGGTATCTATCTTTGCCGTTATCCTGTGGGAGATGAAGATGTCTGTCTGGGTCATGACGTCAGTGTGGATCTTCCCCGGCTGCTGCGATGCAAGAATAAGGGAGATGCCGGGCTGCCTCCCTTCTCTCAGGATAGTCACCAGGGGGTTTGTTGCAACAGTTTTCTCGTCTCTCGGCAGGAATTCGTGCGCCTCGTCGATGACAAGCCACACCAAAGGCATCTTCTCCTCCTTTTTCTGCTCCTTGATGTCTGTGAAATAGTGCGTGCTTTTGTGTATCTCCTGGAACTCTTCAGCTTTCCTTGAGAGCATCCTCTCGATGAACAGCTTCTGGGCTGCAAGCCCTATGATGATGGATTTCACCTTCCATCCTGCAGATGATGTTGCATAGCAGCTCACGTCCAGGACAGAGATCTGGCCGGGCTTTGCCAGCTCAGAAAGCGGAGTGCCTTTCCCATCCTCTGAAAAGACTCCCCAGGCGGTGGTGGACTGAAAGAGGTTGACCACGGCCTCTTTCACCTCTTTCTTTGCGTCAGCATCTTTCTGGACGTTCTTTATGATGTCCTTTATAGAATAGCGCATCTCTCTACGCTCATCATCACCTTTCATGGCGTAGATGACTCTCTCGAGCAACACACCAGTCTCTGAAGTGGGGGAAATCCCGAAGGTGATGCACCAGTCGTCTGCATTGAGCTCTGCAGCATTGACTGAGAACGGCACATCTGTGGGCATGCCCTCTTTTCTGTATCTTTCGAAATACCTGTAGGGAGTGTAGATCTTGACATCCAGGCCTTTTCCTTTCAGGCCCCACTGCTCCAGCAACTTCGCATCCTTGTAGTTCGGATATTTCATGGTCCAGTAGATGCCCATGGTGTCGAGAAGGATGAAACTCAGGTTAGAGGCGATTTCCGGAGGCAGGTCTGCAAGGCCTTCTGCAATCACACCCATCGTATAGCTCTTGCCGCCGCCTCTCTTGCCGCAGACAAACACGACATGCGCCCTTGAGACATCCATATAGATGTTGTTTGCCAGAGAGGAGGTCTGGCCCATCTTGACATAGCTCTTGCCGAGAAAAATAGAGCCTGTCTTCCCCAGTTCCTCAAGCTCTTTCTCTTTCCTCCCTATGACAACCTCATACATAACGCGTATGGGGCATATAAACTATAAAAAGATATCTCCTGTTTCAGAAAGAAGCATCCACAACTTTTATTAAGCCCTTCTCTTTTTTAAGAGGAAAAGCATACCGGGTGATGTGTGTGGCCAGAAAACCAAAAAGAGCAGGCAGATCAAGAAAAGTACAGGTCTCTCCAGGATCAAGGAAATCCTCTGCGCAGAAGGAAGATGAGCTGTCGCTGGACTTCGGAACGTTCGGCACCTGGCTCAGGGAGAAATGGTATATCCCTGTTGCTGTAGTGGTCATCCTCTTTCTTATAGCGGTGAACCTCTATTATCTCAATTATGCAAAGAAGTCAGCAGTTTCTGAAGATACTGTTGCTGTTGTGAATGGCCAGAACATACTCCTCCAGGAATTGGAGGACAGATACAGGCTGTTGGGCCCCGACCTTCAGGCCACGATGAGCAAGGAGCAGTTCCTGGAACAACTGATTGAGGTCAAGCTCCTGGTGCAGGAAGCAAAGAGATTGGGCATCAATGTCAGCGATGTCCAGGTCATCTCAGCGATGAACCAGTGGATTTCCCTACAGAGAAGCCAGATGGGTGTGGAAGAGTTCGACAAGACCTTGCAGGGGCTGGGCATGACTCTTGAGGAATATGTCTCTCTCAATTTTGAGCCTCTGAGGGAGCAGCTTATAATCAACCAGCTGCTGAATGACAACGTATTGGCTGATGTGACTGTCGACGAGGAGCAGCTCCATCAGGCCTATGAGCGAAATATGGAGAGCTTTATGGCCCCTCCTCAGGCCATCAGGGCAAGGCATATCCTTCTGAAGACAGAAGAGGAGGCGAGGGCTGTCATACAGCGTCTGGATGCAGGGGAGGATTTCGCCATACTGGCCCTTAACCTCTCTCTCGGCCCGTCAAGCAAATATGGAGGAGATTTAGGGTTCATCAATGTCACTTCTGTGGTGCCTGAATTCGCCAGGGCAGCATTCGCGCTGCAGGTGGGAGAATACACCAAAGAGCCTGTCCAGACTGAGTATGGGTGGCATGTCATCAAGAGGGAGGCAGACATCATACCTTTCGAGGAAGTGAGGGAATACCTCAGGGTCAATGAATTGGCAGCTGCGAAGAACCAGGCAGTGAACGACTATGTCCAGATGTTGCGGGACACTGCAGCCATCATGAATTATTATGCTGCATCGAAGCTTCCGGAGAACAAAGATATCGTGTCTTTCACCCTTACAGGACAGAGTGTATGCCTTGAAGACGGCATGCCTCTGGTGGTGATGTATACCACCTCTGACAGCACCCATGGTGCGTGGGTTGTTGAGGCATTCAAGGATGTGGTGAAGGAGTATGAAGGGAAAGTAAGCAGCCACATCTATGTCATGGACACAGGAGATGACCTCATGACTGATGCAGTCGAATCTGCAGTGCCGCAGTCAGAGATACAGAGGTTCTATACCTTCAACAAGGAGGGAAGAGTCCCTACTTTCCTGTTCGGATGCGAATATATCCGCGTGGGCACGTACTGGGAAAGTACTGGCGACATCGAGGCAGAGAAGAAGGAATTCCGGGCAGTCATGGATGAGATGGCTGTCGTGGTGTGATCCTTCCTCTTTCTTTTTTGTTTTCATTGCTTTCTTTTCCATACGTTTTTTGTTCTACTCTTCTGAAGAGTGAACCTGGGGTTAAGGGCGTAGCGTTCCCAAGTCTAAAGGTCCTAGAGACAGAAGCTGCCTCCTCAGAGAGTGCGTAGGATAGATATTCATCTACTAAATACGACAACTCTGAAGAGTAGTGTGGGGAGAACACTCTTACACTCAGCTATCCCCCTCACCATAACCTTTATAAAGCACCCTCTGTTTTTTCAGCCCTACAACCAACAAGGGGCTTACATGAAGATGCATGGCATCGGTTAGGCTCCTGCAACTGCATGAGGTCATAAAAATTGCAGAGCATTTCTGCTTTTTTGCCTCTTCAAGGAGGAATGAACATGAGCGACGAGAAATTTTTGATTTCCCAGGAGATGTATCTGAAATCCGGGATACACATAGGCACGAAGTTCAAGACGAAGTACATGGAACCTTTCATCTACAAGACCAGGCCTGACGGCCTTTCTGTGCTGAACGTCCAGAAGATCGACCAGCGCATAGCTGTCGCAGCAAAATTCCTGTCGCAGTATGAGGCGCAGGATATCCTTGTCGTTTCCCGAAGGGAAAACGGCTGGAAAGCAGTCAAGAAGTTCGGAGAGGTTACTGGTGCCACAGTGTTTCCGGGCAGATACCCTCCAGGGCTGCTGACGAACATAGCTTTGAAGGGATTCATGGAGAAGAAAGTGCTTTTGGTGACGGATGCATGGCCTGACAGGAACGCGGTGAATGATGCCATCAAGGTGGGCATTCCGGTGATTGCGCTCTGCGACACGAACAACCAGACGAATTTCATAGACTTGGTGGTGCCCTGCAACAACAAGGGCAAGAAATCCCTGGGATTATTGTTCTACCTGCTGACGCGTGAGTATCTCTTGCATCGCGGCACGATAAAATCAGCATCTGAATTTACAGCACCCATTGAGGACTTCACTGAGGAGCCTCTCTAAGGCTTTTTTACATTTATTTTATATATCCCTCCTCTTTCTTTTTTCTTCATGGAGAAATTTATTTGCTCTGGTTGCGGTGCATGCTGCAGGACCTTCAGCCTTGCCTCTGATTTCCAGGGAGAGATCCCGGGATTCTTCGACGGGCCTGTAATATATTGGCATACTCCCAGCCTTAAGATATACGATTTCGAGACTGATGCTTTTGATGCTGAGAGGATTGCCATGGGCAGCGTGGTGTTCGACCTGAAATCAGGACGCACAATTGTCCTTGACTATACGCTCAAGGAGGCGTCCTGCCCTAACCTCGACGGGAAGAACAGATGCAGGGTGTATGGGAAGAGGCCGCTGGTGTGCAGGCAGTTCCCCTCTCCTTATGTGATGATCAGCCAGCTCTCTCCCAACGGAAGGTTCCGTGCGTTCCTTGGAAGATGTGGCAGTGATCTGCCTCCTGAAGGGCTCAAGCGCTATCTTGGCTTTCCTCCTCATGCAGATATGGCTGGGGTGAATCCATTGCCTCTGCTGAAGAGGCTGTATGCCCGTTATGGCGATGCAGCTCTGGCAGGTGTTGCAGGCACCCTTGTGTACAAGAGCTATCTGGAGGTCCTTTCCAGGCTGGAGCAGAAAGGGGAGATAAAGATGGCGAAGAAAGGGTATGATATGAAGGCGCTTGTGAAAAGGATTGAGAATTCTGAAAGAGTCACTGTCTCTGCCTTTTTTGAGGAGAAGGGTGAGAGGCCACCACGTGATTTATTGACGCCTCAGTTCTATGAGAACCTCAGAAGGATGCTGGCGTGAATGCGCCAACCGGGAATCGAACCCAGAACCCAGGCTTGGGAAGCCCGTATTATACCACTTAACTATTGGCGCGTGAAGCATTAGGATTCAGAATTCTCTTTTAAGGCTTTTGGTCGAACTCTTATTTCCCTGACAGCATCTGCTCTGGATTTGCAATGACCCTGAATGCGTAGATGTCTTCTGCGAAGTTGGTGATGATATCGATAATGCCGTTGTTGTATGAAACCATGGCAGATTCAGGCTCTGTCTCTGTGTTGATGAGCACTCTTCCCCTGTATTTCGGGATTCCTGAGAAGTCTTTGATAGTTGAGGTGCCTTTCTTCATGACGTCTTCTCTCTGGACGAGCAGTATTTCTGAGCCTCCGGAAACGTTATTCAGAGGATAGTGTCCCTGTGAGTCAGGAGCGTTCCGGAGATAGAGCAGGTTCATCATGATGTCAAGCACTGCAGCAGCATAGGGCCTGAACCATGATTCAGAGCTCTCCAGGAGTTCCCTGATGTTCTGTTCGCCGAGAACTGCCATTGCCTCATCACCGTCCATGAGCATATGTGTGAGATGCAGCTCTTTGTTGTGAGACGAGACTTCTCCCCAAGAGAGGAACCCTGTACCATGTCTTTCAATCTGATAGCCTGAGAGGTCTGCACCGCACAGATACTGGTCGTAGTGATCCATGAAATCTCCGCTTGTTTCTCCCCTGTAGTCTGACCTCTCAGTCAGAGGTTCTCTCGGTCTGAGGAACAACAATACATAATCAGGACCTGCACCAACTTCCTGATGCATCAGCACAGGTTCGCCTGGGATGATTCCTGCATTGTCCATCACATCTTCAAGGTTACCTAACGGTATCGCTGAAGGTCCATTTCCCTCGTTGTCGGGCATATCCATAACGTAGATTAGGCCTCTCTTCTTTATAAAATTTTAGAATGTAATGAGCTCTTCTAAATTCTTTGAGGCGGGCAGCTCCAATACAACCTCCCTAAAACCACTTTCTTTTTCAGTCTCTAAATGAGAATCCAGTTTAAAGCGGATTTTCCCGTCCTGGTTCCATAACCAATCCTTTTCCAATTTCTCACCAGGAACATAGATAGTGAACTCCTCTCCTTTCGGTATCTTGTACTCTTGTGAACGCGTTATCACCGGACACCCCGGGGGATCTTTCTTGAGGTATCCCCTTGCCTTAAAACTGCCGACCAGATGCTGTTCTGAATTATTCCTGATTCTCAATTCCAGAAAATAATCCTCTTCTTGCCCTACCAACGCAACAGGCGTTATCTCAACATCAAAATCACCACCATACAAAGCTTTTACAGGTTGGAGATCCTTATCGGTGAAATCATACTTTTTTACTGCAGCAGCCGGCTCATGCGTGAGTTGTGAAATATCTTCATGGCTATTGTATGTTTTCCATTCAGTCATGGTGTTGTTAAGATGGACGCCATAATCATACATCTTAGGTGATGTTGCCAGACCTACTGAAGAGATGATGACAGCACTGCCTATAAGAATGATTTTTCTCAGATTAACCATTTTAGCGGTATTAGGCTCTCAGCCTTTAAAAAAGTTCTCTTATTAAGAGAGCATCAAACGGAAGGCTCATGCGGCGACCGAGAATCGAACTCGGACCAATCCCGTGGCAGGGGACTATTGTACCATTCAACCATCGCCGCTTAAATGGGCCCGGCCAGACTTGAACTGGCGACCTACTCGATGTAAACGAGTCGTTATAACGGCTAAACCATGGGCCCTTTTATATCTGTTTCGGAAATACGCTAGTTTAAATATGTTGTGGCTCAGAAAGATTAATTAATGCTCGGTGTTATCCTACGCCTTATGGATAAAAAGAGGCTGCTGGGTGCTGTGTTGTTCTGCTTTTTTCTTATTCCTATCTTTGCCTCTGCAGACGAGCTTTTCACCCAGAGGATGAATGTTGCAGATGCAGGCACATACAATATCCTTGTCCAGTCATTAACCATAGCTGTGAGGAACATCGAGCTGACGCTGGATGAAGATGCAGCACCTTTCATTGTCTCTCTCAAAGCCATGCAGAGTTCAGGGCCTAAAGATTATGTCATGAAGAGCTTTGTGCTGAGGGAATATTTTGTCTATACCTATCTCAATCTTACCTCTGACTTGCCGCTCTCTGACTTGCATTCCATGAAGCTGACGCTCTCCATCCCCAGAAGCTTCTTCTACAACTACTCCTATGTGCCTGAGAGGCTCGAGGTGGTGCAGCTCTCAGAGATGAATTATGCACCTCTCTCCACGAAGCTCACGGGGTTTGATGCTGCACGGGAGAATTATGTGTATGAAGCGAAGGTGCCTCATTTCGGGCTCTATGCGGTGGTGCTCAGGAAGCCTGAATACAACTATCTCTATCTCAAAAGACAGTCAGACTTCCTCTTCGAGGACTTCAACAGCGCTTCTACTGCATTGCAGAAGTTTTCCACAACAGGCAGCTGGGTGCCTTATCTCGGGGCATTGACCTATAAGCTCGAGGAAAGGAGCAGTGCAGCGTTCCAGGCAGATGAGAATCTCACCTGGACCTCCTATAATGTGACTGCAGGGAACAAGAATGTCAAACGCTATTATGCTGTCGCAGGGGAGAAGAACTGGAGCAACTACACCTTCTCTGCAGATGTGAAGGCCTTCGAAGGAGAGCATCGCAAGATTGTCTTCAGGTACCAGAATGAGAGCAATTACTATTTCCTTGACCTCACCACGAAAGGCTATCTCCAGCTGGGAAAGACTGTTGAAGGGTATGATTTCCCGATTGCTGCGCAGACTGCCTTCAGCAGCCTTGAGCACTGGTACAGCCTGAAAGTGACTGCAGACGGCAATCACTTCACTGCCTATGTCGACGAGCAGCCTCTGATTGAGACATTCGATCCCACACCTTTATGGGACACAGGAAGGGTGGGTTTCATGGTGGATGGCGGCATCCATGGTGTCAATTATCTCTTCTTCGACAACGCCAGGGTATGGGGATATAAGCTCTGCAGGGAGAACTGCTGTCCTGAAGGCACAGTAGCATGTTTTGAGGCAGAGAAATGTGTCACGCCAGGCTCGAAAAGAGTGGGGGAGAGATATGATTGCGCCTTTGAGTGCGTGTATGACTATGGCAAAGACGGATTATGCGGGGATGCGTTCTCGACAGAGCTTTCCATAGAGGCTGTTCCTGGAGCATCCTCCTCCTTAGCTCTGAATTTCACCAACAATCTCAATGAGACGTTCTCCATCAATGGGGCGATTTCTGTCGGGGAAGGTCTCAGGCTGAGCGGTGAGGGCTGTGTTGATGGATCCTGTGCTGTCGCTGTCTCTTTGGAGCCATTTTCCTCTTACTCTCTGCCTTATGCTGTTGCCTGCGACAAGGACACTGTCCATGCTGCAGTGGATGCCAGGCTTTCCTACACCTATCGTGGAGAGGATGTCCAAGTCTCAAGGAGCGGGTTTGCAGACTGCAAATACATGCCTCCCAAGCCAGCTGTCCAGAAAGAGCCTGAAAAGGGCTTCTGGGCAACCATGGTGGATTTCTTCAAAGGGCTGTTCTCTTAAAAGGCTATCTACTTAACAAGGTACATTCTTCTGCCTGCTTTCGCTTTTCCAGAATGCCGTCGAGCTACCTTGCAGTTTCCTCTTCTTATGCGCCTGTTCTGTATCCTGATGTCTGAAGATAGCCCCTTCCTGCCTGCATCTTTTTTTTGCCATAGCGACGAGTCTGTGTGCCGAATGCGCCAGATGGGGGTATACACAAATTTTATAAATAGTGCAGACGTTGTATTTTCTTGTGGGGGTTGGGACAGTCGTAAGGTAATTTGGTATTTCACCTCTTAAGTGTGTGTGGGCCTTATTCTTGTCTCAATCCTCCGTTTTCCTAACCGATTCTTGTTTTCTTGGGCAATCTTGTCTCTTCTCCGGACCACTTTTCAGGCAACAACACAGGCTTCGGACGGTCTCGCACTGCTCGACCTACTCGGCAGCCC